>JAJXYL010000025.1 GCA_021780575.1 bacterium | reverse complement strand
GAAATGATAGAAAAAGAACAGGCGCGCGCAGATGCCCACCTGCTACTCCAAGTACATGACGAGCTCGTCTATGAGATACGCACGGAGCGCGTGGCGGAGTTGAGCGCAAAGATAAAAGAGATTATGGAATCCGTTCTATCAAGCGAAGAAACGCGCGGCGTGCCCATCATTGTTGTGGTGAAACAAGGGTATGATTGGAGCGCCATGCACCCCATATGATGTACCTTTTTCACGGGAGCGACAGCGACAAAGTGCGCAGGAAGGCGTTCGCGTGGGTCGCAGCTGCTCGCGCGAAGGAGCCGAACCTCGCTTATGTGCGCCTCGTGCGTGAAGAGCTCACCGACTCTGCACTCGAAGACGCCGCTCTTTCTGGCGGGCTTTTCGTCAAGCGGCTACTCGTCCTCATTGACGATCCTTTCCAGAGCTCGCGGACAGCAGGTGGGGAAGATGACGATGAAAAAAAGACAGAGGGCAGCCTCATTGAGGAACACATAGACCGTCTCACTGATTCCGATAATGCAATCATCATTGTCGCGCCTAAGCTCGCGGCTGCGAAGGCAAAGAAGTTGGCCGCAAGGGCAAAAGCGGAATACAGGTACGATAAGCCGGTCGCCCACGAAACCGCGCGCGGTTTCAATACGAATGTCGTTAACGCCCTTGCTACGCACTCGCGCGAAAGGCTCTGGCTTGAGATTAATCGCGCGCTTCGCGCTGGTGACGCACCAGAAATGATTCACGGCCTTCTCCACTGGAAGGCGCGCGATTTGATGGAGAAGGGTGGCGGAGCCTGGAAGGCCCAAGAGTCAAGAGATCTCTCGCTTTCGCTCATTGAACTCCTTCAAAACTCCCGTCGGGGTGGCCTTAATCTCCCCCTCTCCCTTGAACGCCTTGCACTCTCCATATAAAGTGCGCCCGGCAGGGAACGATCCTGCGACCTTCTCCTTAAAAGGGAGCTGCTCTACCAGCTGAGCTACGGGCGCGTACCTACAAATCTACTCTTTTTACAGGTTTTTTCTAGTAGTTAAAAGATGCTACCGTTTTGCCACGATCGTCGAGAAGCTCCACGACATCATACCGGCTGCGCCACATAGAAGTTTTACGTCCGAGATAGATGCGCCACGTGGTGCCGCTAAAATCCGGATCATTGCTATGGGCACTCAGACACCCGTTATAATTTACATATCTTTCCAGAAAATCCTGACAGGTGAGAGAGAGGTTCGAGGACTGCGTTGTCACCGCCGGTTGGCAGCGCGAGAGCGAGTTTGTATAGTCGATGCAGGACGGGTCGTGAATGTACGGAGTGCCATAAAAGGAGGACAGATCGCTCGAAGCCGTTGGGCAGTTCTGAGGCAGGGGGGGAGAGAATACCTGGAAGCCGCTGAAGTACCCGATGCATTTATTCTCTCGGAAGGATGCACCGACGGGCGATTCGCCGGAAACAATTATCGCACTATCGCCCGGCTGCAGCACAATGTCATTTGTGGCGTTTACTACGCCCGAGGTGGGGACTATGGTGCCTTTTGGGATTATTTCGGCATTCCCGGTTGCCCCGCTCTGGAGCACCCACTTCGTGATATCAACAGGTCCGCCGGCGTTTTGCGCCACATGTATTTGTACATATTCGTTCCGAGGATCGGAGGAGCTCGCATTTGAGACGTAATTACTCAACGACACAATATTGCGGTAGGGAGAAGGGGGGGAGAAAGTAACGCCGGGAACACCGCTCGGGAAGGTGGTCGGCTCCGCCACCCCTGATCCACCACTGCCGTCATAGCCAGAACCACAGCTTGTCGATCCCGGAAGGCAGACGTCCTGATTACCAACCCCATAAGGCGCCCGGGGCAGTTGCAGGTACGTCGCGCCACCAGCCAGCGTGCTTGACCCAGTGAGGGTTGGAACAGCCGGTACATTAACCTCAGGTGATCGTAGGGGGCCGCCAGTTGCAATCCAAATTATGAATATAAAGACGAAGATTCCTATAAAAAACCACGCATCATGCTCCATACAGCAATACTATCAAAATTCTGCGAGAAGTCGCTGAAGTTCCTCGCGGACAACGTGCGCGTCACTCCACGGAGTTTTCATGTCGCGCGGCCCCATGATGAACGGATCGGTTCCCTTACCGCTCACGAGGACGGTGTCGTCGGGGCGTGCTGCGCGTAGCGCCGCGCATATGGCGGCACGTCGATCCATAATAATCTCAGGCATGCGCTTCATCCCGGCTGCCATCGCGTTCACAATAGCGCGTGGATCTTCATCGTACGGATCTTCGTTCGTGAGAATGACCTTTGCGCAAGATGCGTCGGCGATACGGCCCATCTCCGAGCGCTTCCATGTGTCGCGGCCACCACCGGTATTGCCAAGAACGCAAATCTTTCTCCCGGGATAGGCCGCGTAGAGTGCCGCAAGGGAGTCGGGTGTGTGCGCGTAGTCGACGACGACGTTAAATGCTTGTCCGGCATCAATGCGTTCGGTCCGCCCCGGAACGCGCTTAAGCTTCGCAAGTGCGGCAGCACTTTTTTCAATAGACAGACCCACAAAACGGGCCGCATTCGCTGCGGCGACCGCATTCATGATATTGAAGCTGCCCGGCAGCTGCATGTGGAAACGTACGCCCTGGAAAGTAAACCTGACTTGTCCGGGCAACAGCTCCACATCCTTCGCATCGGTGTAAGAAAAAGGAAATTTCTTCTCGACCGGCAATGCCATATAGGGCGCGCTCGCGGGGTCATCTGCATTTGCGATGATTGCGCGCGGCCGCTTCGGCGATGCGGAAAGACTTTCTCCAATTTTCATTTTCGCCGCGGCATATTTCTCGAAGGAGCCGTGAGATTCTATATGTTCTTTCTGAAGGTTCGTGAACACCAGTGCGTCCAGGTCAAGGAAGAGGTGCCGGAAGTTCAGCGTGCTCTCGGATGTTATTTCAACAACCGCATGCGTGCATCCTGCTTGTACCGCGCGGTGGAGAAAATTTTGTATGAACCCGCGGCCCGGCATCGTCATTTTGAATAGGTTCGGTTCGGATTGGTCTTTGATTGCGAAACGAATGGTGGAAGCCACGGCAACGGCATAGCCGTTGTCGAGCAACGTTGCGTAAATGAGGTCTGATACCGTTGATTTTCCCTTGGTTCCTGTCACGCCGATGACAATGAGCTTCCGGGCGGGGAAGCCGTACGAGAGCGCCATGAGGAAGGCGAGCGCTCGATGGTAGAGAGGGCGGAGCGGCCGCACGAGTGGTTCCGGTACTACCTTTTTCAGCACGCCGACAACACGATTGACGAACCCGTACATGAATTAGTGGCCCGCGGAGAGCGCCGCTTTGAGCCGGGCCTCTTTGCCTATAGCGATATCGGGGATGGCCTGGAGCGCTTTTCGCGCCTCGCGCTCGGTGTACCCGAGCGCGACGAGCGTATCGAATACCTCACCGTCCTCGCGCGAGTGCGAGCGTGGGCCGACCTTGTCGGCGAGCTCAACTAACATCTTCTCCGCGCCTTTCTTGCCGAGTCCGACGACCTTGGTCAGGTAGTTCAGATCACGCGTCCCTATGGCACCCTCAAGCGCTTCGCGCGGGGCCTTGCGTAATACCGAGAGGGCGGTCTTCGGTCCGATACCCGAAACTGAGAGGATGAGCTCAAAAAAATCCCGGTCGGCCGCATCGAGGAACCCATAGAGCTCCAAGCCGTCCTGGCGGAGCGCGAGGTGCGTGGCGAGACTCGTTTCGGTGCCGACAGCAAGTGCCCCGGGCGCGCTCATGCGCACCTCGATACCAAGGCCGGCGACCTCGACAGTGGCGCTGACGAGCCCCACCTGGAGCACTTTTCCACGGATCTGCCGAATCATAATCCTATCCTATCATTCGTCGAGCACTATTGCGCTTCTGCGCCGTATACATTACATTTGGCAGACATGGCTATTACCAGTTCTGCAAAGAAGGTAATACGCGCTTCGGCGAAGAAGCGCGTATTCAACCTGCGCCGCAAGGAGGCCCTTCATGAGACGACAAAGTCGTTTTTGAAGGCTCTTGCTGCCAAAGACGTCGCCGGAGCAGAGAAGCTCCTCCCTCTGGCCTATAAGGCAATCGATAAGGCGATGAAACGCGGTGTTATCAAAGCCAACACCGCCGCCCGCAAGAAATCCCGTCTCGCCCTCGCTTTCAAGCGCGTCTAAATTACGGTAACAGTAACGGTTCCAATTGGGGTGCTGGGACCGAAGCATTGTCCCGTGGAGCACTGCGTTCCCCTGGAGACCGTGACAATGAAGGTCCCCGGATTACGGTACAGGTGAGAAAGTGTCGGCGCGACAGTTTGAGGGAATGTTGCCGTCTGGCCGTCACCAAATACGATGATGTAGTTAATGTCGCTATTTTCGCTATCGACCGCTGAAAGACTGAAGTGAACCGTTACAGGGGAAGAGCCCGTTACAGGGGACGTGGTGAATGTCGCCGTTTTTGTCGTCCCGCTCGTGACAGATGGATCCTTCGCCGTGATGATTATTTGAGAAAGCACGACACCCGCGCCAACCACTGGTTTTGTGCTCAGGGTGGCAGTAAAGATGCCGGCCCGTTGGTACTGGTGATAAACAACAACCGCGTAAGGTTTCGCACACTGATCTTGCGGTACCTGAACATCTTTTTCTATGTTATCGCCAAAGACTAAGGCGTATTTCATGACCGAACAGGAACGATTCGCATTAAGTTTCAGGGTAAAAGAAACGGTAAATGGGACAACGCCTCCTTGCACCGAAGTACTCATCCCATCTTTTGGAACAATTGATGGATATGTAGTGTTCTTTGGGGTTGTTGTGGGGGAGGGGCCTTTCGCGGAACTCACAACAGGAGCGGTCGTAGAGGCAACCTCTGTGGTCGGTGTGATCGGCTGGTGTGGCAAAGCCCAGTACACGAGCCCTCCGACGAAGAGGGCGAGAACAATACTAAGCAGAATAGACAGACGTTGTTGGTTCATGGATAGGTGATTAAGGCTCCCATCATGATACCTCAAACAGTCCACCCATTTCCTATGCAGTGCTCTCGGCCGGAGTCGAACCGGCATCACCTCCTTCGGAGGGAGGCATCCTATCCATTGAACGACGAGAGCGTTTCTCTATGGTATCACCAGAACCTTTGTGCCCTCGGCAGGAATCGAACCTGCATTACAAGCTCCGCAAGCTTGCGTCCTATCCATTGAACGACGAGGGCAGTAGAGAATGTATATCAGAACCCGAGCCACGCCGCCACCAGATCAACGAAGGTGTGCGAATGTTCGCCTTCATCTACATGATGGAGGAAGTGAGTATAGACCGCGTCCGCATCAACACCGTCAAGCGGAATGATGAGGTGCGGTGAGAGCCAGCTGTCAGTCTTAACGGAGAGCATCGGAGGATATTCATCCTTGATATCCTCCAGTACCGAGAAGGAAGTCATCTGGCTGAATGGGTGTATGTCATCGCCAATAGAAATCCCTTCTTCTATAAGGCGGAAACGATGCAGGGGCGGTCTTTTTGAAGCGTGGAGTGCAATCGTCACTGCCGCAATAACGATAAGAGCAGCGAACAGATAATTACCGAAGAGCACGGAGGCAACCGTGCTGGCCACGGCGATAATACCAAGCGCCCAGTACCAGTCAGCGCTTTTTGGGTTGTGGTCATATTCTCTTCCTTCCCATTCCAAAAGGACAGTGCGAGACATGAGTGAATGATAGCAGAATGTGCGTGGTCATAAAACAGCCACGCACTTCTTTGTGTACAAGCATGGATTTGTGATTATCCGCTACCTTAATTTCGCAGGTTTTTCGTTCGTTAAAAATTCCGGCGGGGAGTGTGGTACGAAGTTGGAACCTTCGTGGCTACCCACACCACAAATTCCCGAGGAACTAGTCCGTGCAATACTTAGGGGTACTAACAGCATAATTTCTGAATTCTTTATGTCCGCAGAAGTACCGGAACCTTTAGAACTTAAACTCGAAACTAAGGAAGAGGAGCGCAAAAGGCTTGAAAAGTCCGGTGTTGACGCGGCCACAGAACCAACAGAGACAATGCAGGAGACGCCACTAAGTGTTACTCCAGAGCAAGCCCAAGCAGACGCGGTTGCTGCACAAGCTCGGGAAGCAGAAGATGCAGTCAAGCTCTCTGAAGTA
>JAJXYL010000034.1 GCA_021780575.1 bacterium | reverse complement strand
GATTGTCGAGGCCGATGGAGACGAAAAAACCGCGCAGTTCCGTATCCTCGGCAACACACTCCTCTCACAGGTAGAGGTACATAAAGAGTACGGCGGCGTCTTCCCCGCTCTCGCGAAGCGCGAGCACGCGAAGAATCTCGTGCCCATCCTTGAAGCGGCGCTTGAGGAGGCCGAATTGCTACGTGAAGATGCTCAGGTAATTCCTGAGAATACGCACGCCAAGATTTCTGAAATTTTGGCGCGCGAGCCAGGGCTTGCGGAAGCATTTCTTGAATTCGTCTCCGAATGCGAACCGCCCGCAATCGACGCCATCGCCGTCACGGCCGGCCCCGGCCTTGAACCCGCACTCTGGGTCGGCATCAATTTCGCAAAAGCGCTTGCCCTTCTCTGGGAGAAGCCCCTCGTTGCCATTAATCATATGGAAGGACACGTCCTTTCCGCGCTCGCACATGACAAAGGCGAGACGCTCATTATTGCCGACGTCGAGTCGCCCGTGCTCGCCCTCCTTATCTCCGGTGGACACACCGAGCTCGTACTTATGAAAAAATGGTTAGAGTATGAACTCGTCGGGCAGACACGCGATGACGCCGTTGGCGAAGCCTTTGATAAAGTCGCTCGCATGCTCGCGCTCCCCTACCCAGGCGGTCCGGAAATTTCCTCGCTCGCCGAGGATGCACGGCGCGAGGACGAGAAAAACCCCTATACGCTCCCGCGACCGATGATGAATTCCGGCACCTGCGATTTCTCATTTGCCGGACTCAAAACGGCCGTACTCTATATACTCAAAGACAAACCCGGCGCGAGCGCAAAGGAAAAGCAGCATCTTGCGCGCGAATTTGAGGACGCCGTCGCTGACGTGCTCTGGAAGAAGACCGCCCAAGCGCTTGAAGCAACCGGGGCGAAGACGCTCATCATTGGCGGTGGCGTCTCGGCGAACACGCACATTCGGCGCACCTTTATGATGAAAATCGCCGAAGAATATCCGGATGTCATGCTCCGCATACCCGCCGCAGCGCTCACGACCGACAATGCCGTCATGATAGCGCTCGCCGGCTTCTACCGTGCGCGACGCAAAGAGTTCGCTTCCGACATCGTGGCGAATGGAAATCGCTCGCTCGCCTAACCCCGCATATTTGCTATATTTCATAGATAATGCCCGAGAAATTCCTAAAGCCCTACGACCCGGTTGCGACCGAGTCGCGCATCTACGCAGAGTGGGAAAAGAGCGGGTTCTTTAACCCGGACGAGTGCGTGAAGCAGGGTGTGACGGACGCAGACGCCACGCCTTACTCGATCGTGCTCCCGCCCCCGAACGTTACCGGACGGCTCCATATGGGCCATGCGCTGATGCTCGCCATACAGGATATTTTCATTCGCTACAAGCGGATGCGCGGATTCCGCACGCTCTGGCTGCCCGGCACCGACCACGCTGCCATCGCGACGCAGTCAGTCGTCGAAAAGAAAATTAAGAAGGAAGAAGATAAAAGCCGCCATGATCTCGGCCGCGAAGAGCTGTTGAAGCGCGTTGAGGCGTTTGCCGCGGAAAGTCATGGCGCCATCATCGGGCAGCTGAAGGCGATGGGCGCGTCGCTTGATTGGCGGCATGAGGCATTCACGCTCGACGAAGCGCGCAACCGCGCCGTGCGCACCGTGTTCAAACAGATGTACGACGCCGGCCTCATCTACCGCGGCCACCGTATCGTGAACTGGGATCCAAAGGGTCAAACCACTATTTCAGATGATGAGATTGTGTACGAGGAGCGGCCGTCAAAGCTCTATACTTTCCGCTACGGCAAAGACTTTCCAATTCCCATCGCGACTACGCGTCCCGAAACCAAGGTGGGTGATGTGGGAATCGCGGTACACCCCGACGATGCGCGATACAAGGCATTTGTCGGTAAAGAATATGATGTGGTCTTTTGCGATGTCCCGATACATATAAAAGTCGTCGCTGATAAGGAGGTCGACCCTGCCTTCGGTACGGGTGCCGTCGGCCTCACGCCTGCACACAGCCACACTGACTGGGACATTGCCAGCCGACACGGGCTCTCTCAGGAAATCGTTGTCATAAATGAATACGCAAAGATGGCCGTCGCTGGACGACTTGAGGGCAAAAAAACCGCCGAGGCGCGGGAAATTGTCATTGAATGGCTCAAGAGCGAGGGGCTGCTTGAGAAAGAGGAGGACATCAAACAAAACATAGCGACTGCCGAACGCACCGGCGGCATCGTTGAACCCTTACCAAAACTGCAGTGGTTCATCAATGTGAATAAGGAAATCCCCTACCGCGGCAAGACTTTGAAAGACCTCGTCACCGAGGCGGTGCGTTCTGGGGCGATAAAAATTATCCCAGAGTATTTTGAAAAAACGTATTTCCATTGGGTAGAGAATCTGCGCGACTGGTGCATCAGCCGGCAAATATGGTATGGCCACCGTATCCCCGTCTGGTATAAGGGAGAGGAGATTATTGTTGGCAATGAGCCGAAAGAGGAGGGGTGGGCGCAAGACGAGGATACCCTCGACACATGGTTTTCTTCCAGCTTGTGGACCTTTTCGACTCTTGGTTGGCCCGAGAACACCGAGTATTTCAAGACCTACCATCCGACCGACCTGCTTGAAACCGGGTATGACATTCTTCCCTTCTGGGTCATGCGCATGATACTGATGACCGAATTCACACTCAACACGATTCCCTTCAAAACGGTCTATCTCCATGGCCTGGTGCGCGATGCGCAGGGACGTAAGATGTCCAAGTCGCTCGGCAATAACATGGATCCGCTCGATGTCGCGGCGAAGTTCGGCGCGGATGCCGCCCGCATGGCGCTGGTCGTCGGCAATACGCCGGGTACCGACATGCGCATCAGCGAGGATAAGGTAAAGGGCTACAAGCACTTTGCGAACAAACTGTGGAATATCGCGCGATTCATACTTGAGAATAATGAGGGGATTGAATACCATTTACGCGGTGACAACGCGCTCACTCTAGCCGATGTGCCAGAACTGGAGGTTTGGGGTTTTTGGGATCTCGCAAAAGAAGTTACTGAGGACCTGGAAAATTACCGTGCCTATCTTGCGGCCGAAAAAATCTATCATTATATCTGGCACACCTTTGCTGATAAAGTTCTTGAGGATAGTAAGAAAATACTCAATGGTTCCGACGCAGAAGCGAGAAGACGCGTGCAGTTCGCACTTTATGCAAACCTGCATAACTGCCTCAAGCTTCTCCACCCATTTATGCCATTTATTACCGAGGAAATATGGCAATCGCTTCCGAGAAAAGATGCCGACCTCCTGATGATTGCGAAATGGCCCTTGAACATGCGCTAGAATAGAAGCGTGACTCCCACTATGCTCGGCTATGCGTTTATTGGAGGGCTCCTGCCGTCCTTTATCTGGCTCTATTTCCTCCTGAAGGAAGACGCTAGGCACCCAGAACCAAAGGCGCTTATTGCGCTCACCTTCGTTGCAGGAATGGTGGCGGTACCACTCGCCCTTCCACTTGAGACTTATGCGAGGACGCATCTGCAAGACAATTTCTCGATTCTTACTGCCTGGGCGCTTATCGAAGAAATGCTTAAATACACCATGGCGGCCGTTTTTATCTTGTGGAGAAACGCTGTAGACGAGGCGTCCGACTATGTCATTTACATGATTACTGTGGCACTTGGCTTCGCTTCGGCCGAGAACATGCTCTTCCTCATCACTCCGCTTTCGCATGGAAACTTTGCCGGCGGTTTCTTTACTGATGATGTACGTTTCCTCGGCTCCACGCTCCTGCACGTCATTGCATCCGCGTCGATTGGCTTTGCTCTCGCTTTCTCGACGAGATACCGCCCCGTGGGGCGTGTGGTGACAGCGGCACTTGGACTTATCCTCGCCATCTCGTTGCACACTGCCTTTAACGAGCTTATTATTACCTCAGGTGCTTCAACGACACTCGCCGCTTTCTTTCTTGTGTGGATCGTTGCCGTTATTTTATTCGCGGCGTTTGAAGTGCTAAAATATTTCCAGTATCGCAATCCCTAAACACATACGTATGCTGAACATGAACAAGAAGCCGTCATTCTTTGAACGCCTTTCTGGAAGCCCCCCTTCTCGAAACTCTTTTGATGACTCGTTTGACGAAGAATTGCCGATAACAACCCAGCCAATACGCGAGAGATCGCGACAGCGTCTGAGCGAATCCGCCGCACGACCGATGCCGCTTGACGACGATCTTGCCACCAATAAAGGGGATGAGGGCCAACTGCCTGTTGATGTCCATCAGACTGCAGGCGACATAATCATTCGCTCTTTTGTCGCTGGCGTACGTCCTGACGAGCTAAGCATCTCTATAAGTCGTGACATGGTGGAGATTGAGGGCTCTCGTATGGAACGCGAACAAATCCCCAATGCGGACTATTTCACCCGTGAACTCTTCTGGGGTTCATTCTCCCGCACAATCATGCTCCCGCAAGAAGTCGATGTTGAGGCCTCATCTGCAAGCGCCAAGGATGGACTGCTGACCATCATTCTCCCTAAGCTCGACAAAGCGCGACAGACGAAGCTCCGTGTGAAGGCGGGATAAGTTATTTTAATATTATCGTCTCTTCGGGAGACGATGACGCGACGAAGTCGACAGTAAAGGGCAGCTGCGCGATAAGGCGACCATCGGCTGTTTCTATGTCGACCCGCCATCTCCCCGCATCGCTTATGGGTAGTAACGAGTAGCCGCGATAGCCGCCGTCACGACCGCCGACAATCGGATAGGTAATTCTAGACCTCGTTATCCACGCCTGCTTTGTCGGGTCATACCACTCCCAGCGATGCACGACGCTTGTGGTAAGCGCTGTTGGCGCAAAGACGGAGCTGTAGGCATAGAGCGAATCCCCGGGAGTAACGTGCAGCGTGGGCGCAAACCCGAGATACCGCACCTCCCAGGACTGGTTCGTTTCGCTTGACGCAAGATAGGCGCCCGGGACGTGCCAAACCGTGTGGTAAATACCTGCCGCGGTTGCCGAGAGCGGCAGGGGGGGCAGAATGCCCGTGAAATAAAAGACGTTCATCAACACAAGGACGATAAATGCTCCGACACGGATACGCCAGACGTCATTCAAGAACCGTTCTCGAGCAAGCACGCGTAGCAGTATGGTGAATAATGCAAAAATACAAATCGCAACGGCGCCACTCTCAAGAAACGTTGCGGTCCCCATGGTGTGCGTATAGATTGGCACGGCGAAGATTGCGTACGAATACAGTGCAAAGAAGAATAAGACGCTCGTGAAGATGAGCCGGGCATGATATTGATGAAAGTATTCGCTACCGATGAATATGAGGAATAGGAAGATCAAAAACGGCCAGGATGCGCCGAAATCCGCAGAGCGGCCATAGAAAATGACGAAGCCGCTCCAGAACCCGCCAAGCGCGAACTGCGTGATAAGCGGCAGGATGACGCGCCAGCGCATTTCCTTCCCGGTACGCGCACGGCGTGTCTCAATCCAATGCAGGAGCGGGATCGCGATAAAACAAGCAACGGCATAGGAGGCAAAGAGTATCTGCGTTTGTATAAGGTCAACCCGAATAAAAAAGAGATTGTCGGCAATAAAACCCGCAATCATCGCAAGCGCAGAGAGATGCTTCTCACGTTTCTGCATCCAGAGAAGAATCTTCTGCCACATATGAGGTGCTTGGACCCGGGCTCGAACCGGGGACCCCTTCCTCTTCAGGGAAGTGCTCTACCAACTGAGCTATCCAAGCAATAAGCAAGGGACTATTTCCCCGCTTAAAAATAGTTTATCAGTTTTCCAAACGGAGTGGTAGTCGAGAGATTAAAGACCCCTGACTGGGCCGTTGATGGCCAAGGGATATGAAGTTTGCCTAAGAGCGGCTGCAAAAAAGCGAAATATGAGTATGCGGCGATGGCAAGAACAATGAGCCAGATGAATACCTTTCCAAAAGAGCCGATAATTTGATGCCGGCGGACGGCACGAAGCATTCGGTGGTTGTCCTTCGCAAGTGCGAATGTGTCTTCGAGCAGACGCCTCGATTCCGGATCCATGTAATCTTCAGTATAGCAAGTTTCCGGTTCACGCACGATTTGCGCCAATGTGTTCAGTTTACGAAAGATTTGCTCACGTAGTCGCTACCGGTATGCAAGTCTGTAGTCAT
>JAJXYL010000022.1 GCA_021780575.1 bacterium | reverse complement strand
GAGCCGCCGACCTATCGCCGAGGCGTATTTGGAAGACGCTTCGGGGAAAATAAAGATGATGTGGTTCAGCCAGCCGTACATCGCGAAGTCGCTCCATGACGGCATGGTGGTGAAGGTCAGCGGGCGCGTGAGCGGTACGGGCGCGAAGCTCTACCTCGCGAATCCCGAGATTGATAAGTCCCCGATTGCGCCTGAGGCTGTGCACGATACATTATTTTCCGCGGGCGCCGAACTCGGAGACAAAGCGTTGTATCCAATCTATTCGGAGAGCCAGGGCATCTCCTCTCTCTGGTTCCTGCATGCCCTGAAGCGCGTATTTGAAGCGAAGGCTCACGAACGCCTTGAGGACCCTGTTCCGAAAGAGATTCTTACGCGCTATAACCTCCCGTCGCTCTCTGCGGCGCTTGTGTTCGTGCACGCGCCGCAGAAACTTTCGGACAGCGCCGCAGCGCGTAAACGTTTCGCCTTTGAGGAAATCTTTGCCCTTCAGATCGTAATGCAGCAGCGCCGTCGCATGCTGTTATCGGAAAAAGCGTTGCCGGTGACGGTCGACCGAGAGGCGCTTGCAAGCTTTATCGCTTCATTCCCCTTCCCTGCCACGGCAGCGCAAAGACGAGCGATTGAAACTATTGTGGCGGACTTTGAGAAAACGCATCCGATGCTCCGGCTCCTTGAGGGCGACGTGGGGAGCGGTAAGACTGCGGTTGCCGCCGCAACCGCGTACCTCGTCGCGACATCAACACCCTCGGGGAGGATAGCGGGCACGCTCCAGGTCGCCTACCTCGTCCCGACCGAAATCCTCGCCAAGCAACACTTCTCAACGTTCGTTTCTTATTTTAAAGACCACCCCATCCCTATCGGTCTTATCACCGGCAGCGAATGCCGGAAGTTCCCTTCCCGTGTGCAGTACGAAGAGTCCGCGAAACTCTCAAAGGCAGCATTCAAGAAGATGGTGGCGCAGGGCGAAATACCAATCGTTATCGGCACGCACGCGCTCATCGAGAAGTCGCTCTCCTTTAAGTATTTGGCGTATGCCATCATCGACGAACAGCACCGCTTCGGCACGATGCACCGGCAGAAACTCGCGACGAAAAGCACTCTTGCCCCCCATTTACTCTCCATGACAGCGACGCCTATCCCGCGAACGCTCGCCCTCACTATCTACGGCGATCTCGATCTCACACTCCTCGATGAAATGCCAGCGGGGCGCAAATCCGTCATCACCGAGGTGTTGGGGCCGAAACAGCGCGAGAACGCGTACCAGCGCGTGCGCGCCGAGCTTGCCGCGGGGCATCAGGCGTACGTCATCTGTCCGCGCATCGATGAGCCTGATCCGAAAAAGGAGCTCGCGCTCCAGGCCAAGTCGGTCACGGCCGAGGCGGCGCGTTTGAAGAAGGCGGTATTTCCCGAAGCGAATATCGATATCCTGCACAGCAAGATGACGCCGGGAGACAAGGAATCAACAATGAAGAGATTTGAGAATGGCGACATCGATATCCTCGTCGCCACCTCGGTGGTCGAAGTGGGCGTCAGCGTCGCAAACGCGACCGTCATTCTTATCGAAGGCGCCGAACGTTTCGGCCTCGCCCAGCTCCACCAGCTGCGCGGGCGCGTGCTGCGCTCCACGCACCAGTCCTACTGCTTCGCCCTTCCTGAATCGTTCGGCCCCGCAACGAAAGAGCGCATGAAGGCGTTCCGGGAAGCAAAGAACGGCTTCGAGCTCGCCGAATACGACCTAGCGCTCCGCGGCGCGGGTGAGCTTGTGAGCGGCCGACAGTGGGGCGTCTCGGATATCGCAATGGAAGCCCTGAAGAATGTGAAGCTCGTGGAGGCCGCGCGCACCGAGGCGGCGCGCCTCGTCGCCAGTGACCCCGAATTAAAAAAGTACCCCGCCCTCTCCCTCCGCGCCTCCACTGCCGACCGGCAGATGCATTTGGAATAGTACCAATCTCTCTGTACACAGAGGTATATTTGACAATGATGACGAGTATTATACTAAAACCATGAAATACTTCACTAATGGTAGAGTTTCTCGGCTTAATTTTTTTATCGCTTATGTCATTCTGACTGTATGTTATGTTGCACTAAATCCTTTGCTGAAATCGAGTTTGATTGGACACCTCGTACTGCTGCTCGTGATTGGCATACCGGGGCTCTCTTTGGCAATTCGCCGTTTGCAGGATATAGGTTGGAGCAATTGGTTCGCTATAATTGGGTTCGTGCCCGTCGTAAATATCATTTTTCTCCTCGTTCTCATTTTCAAGGCTGGCACGCCAGGCGATAATAAATATGGCATGCCCCCATCCACAAAAGTCGATGCATGGCATACCATCTTTCCTAAAACTGGAGCTCCCGTATAACTTCCTTTTACTCGATCAATTTTATTAAGGAAAAGGAAATTTAAATATAGCGTAGAGGGGTAAAACTAGAAGAATAAAACTCCCTACGGTTGTGGTGGCTACGACGAGAGATCGTATGGTATACATGTTGTAGCGTCCGCTTGTCGCCTCTAGTACATCAGCGTTCAGTTTTGGGTTCTGTTTAAGCATAAATTTCAACGCGATAAGACCCTGTAGGGCGAATACCATTCCGCCAGCAAAATCTGGCGAGACTGTCTTGGGGAAATAAGTGTATGTCGCCATGGCAGCGAGGGCCGATACAGGTCCGGAAATACAGAGAGCGAAGAATTCTTTATACGACATAACCTGAATATTTGCTGCGAACGTTTGTCTAGATTGTTCTGGCGTGGTCAGAGGCAGCATAGAGTAAATCATATCATTTGCCCCTTGGTCCAAGTTGGCAGATGCATTTGGAGTAGCCGTGCGCTACAGTATTGAAATACCACCCCTAGCTCAGTTGGTTAGAGCATCGAGCTTATACCTCGAGGGTCCTTGGTTCGAGTCCAAGGGGGTGGACCAGAAAATCTAGGTGGCATCGCCTTTGCCGGACGGCGCGATAACAATACCCTCCTCTTCCCGCTTCTTCGGCGTAATGCCATTCGCGATAAGAATCTTCTCAAACTCGCTTCGCTCAACCGTCTCCTTCTCGGTAAGCTCCTTCGCGATAGCGTCGAGTGCTTGGCGGTGTGTAGTGATGACCTCTTTCGCGCGCGCCCTCGCCTCGTCAATGATGCGCGAAACTTCAGCATCTATCTGCATCGCAACATTTTCAGAATAGGGCTCGTTGCCCATCTGCCGCTCACCGAAAGCTATCGGCCCCAGCTTTTCGCTCATGCCGTAGCGGGAGACCATGTCGCGCGCAAGCGCGGTGATGACCACGAGGTCGTTAGAGGGGCCGGTCGTCACGTCGTCGAAGAGCATTTCCTCGGCAACGTAGCCGCCCAAGGTCGCAGCGATGTCGTCAAGGAATTGTTTCTTTGACTGCATTTTCTTATCTTCGAAAGGAAGCTTCAGCGTGTAGCCCGCCGCCCGCCCGCGGCTAATGATGGAAATCTTATGCACCGGATCGGCATTGGGGAGTATTGAGGAAACGAGGGCGTGGCCAGCTTCGTGATACGCAGTAAGCTCTTTTTCCTTTTTCGTGAGCAGGTGCGATTTGCGCTCCGGGCCGAGCATTACCTTTTCAATGGAGCGAATCAAATCGTACTGAGTCACCTCTTTACGGTTCTCGCGAGCAGCGAGTATCGCGCCCTCGTTCATGAGCGAGTAGAGCTCGGCGCCCGAAAAGCCAGGGGTGCGCTCGGCGACAACGGCGAGATTCACATCCGGACCGAGAGGCTTCTTGCGCGCGTGGATTTTGAGGATCTCCTCTCGATCGCGGCGGTCAGGGAGGTCGATGGTCACGCGGCGGTCAAAACGCCCGGGACGAAGCAGCGCCGGATCGAGAACGTCCGGCCGGTTTGTCGCCGCCATGACGACGACCTTCTCGGTCGGTTCGAATCCGTCCATCTCTACGAGAATTTGATTCAGCGTCTGTTCGCGCTCGTCATTGCCGCCGCCGACACCCGCGCCGCGCACGCGTCCAACCGCGTCGATCTCATCGACGAAGATAATCGCGGGCGCCGCCTTCTTCGCCATCTGGAAAAGATCGCGCACCCGTGATGCGCCAACACCGACAAACATCTCTACGAATTCCGAGCCGGAGATAGAGAAGAACGGAACCCCTGCTTCGCCTGCTACAGCACGCGCAAGCAGAGTTTTACCGGTGCCCGGTGCTCCCATCAAGATGATGCCCTTCGGGATGCGCGCCCCGATATCAAGGAACTTCTTCGGACTCTTGAGGAAGTCGACAATCTCGAAGAGCTCCTCCTTTGCCTCGCGTGCGCCCGCGACATCGGCGAAGGTGACCCGTTGCGAGGAGTCCGCAGGGTCAACGACACGGGCTTTGGACTGACCGAAGCTGAAAGCCTGCATGCCCGCGCCTTTCACCTGCCGCGAAAGGAACCAGAAGAAGAATGCGATGAAAAGGAGCGGGAGAATGACCGGCGCGAGTGTGATGAACCAGAATTCGAATCCGGACTGCCCCTGTATCGTGATAGAAACTTTCGCGAGCTCCGCAGGCGTCACGCCGTAGGTGGCCAAAGTTTCGGGGAGACCGGCGGACGGGTCCTTGCGCGAGGTCTTGGTGGATTTGTCGGCATACACGACGTTGAGCGAATCGCCATTTACCGTTATCGCGCTTATCTTCCCCGCCGCGACATCGGAGGCAACGGCCGAGAGCGGGATGTCACTGCTCGGCTGGGCGAGGCTTCCGACAAGCGAATACAGGCTCATCAAGATGAGGAAGATGAGTACGGTGGTCGCCAAATTGCCGAAGAAAGAGGGTCCGCCGAGAAGTAGGCGCCACCCGCGGCGCTTCGGGGGCTTTCCGCCGGCAACGGGCTTTCCTTTTGGTTTTTTCGCTGGTGCGGGAGACATGGAGGGTACTATACCCTAGCGTTTGTCTTTTCGTAAGCTCGCTCGTCACATATGTAGAAGCAAAAAACCGCCCGAAGGCGGTTTTTTGCTTCTTTTTGTGGAGGTGGGACGGAAAAGATTAAACTCTATGAAAGAGTATCTTTTCGACTTCTGGCACTATTATCAGTCCAATCAAAACCTACAGAGAGTCATTGAAAATTTGAGGGTAGAACCTGCCTCGTGAATACACTAATGGATTATTAAATAACACTGGGCACTCTGATGGACATTCACAGCAAGGAGCGTATGATTTCTGTATATGGCTACCAATGAAGAAGATGTGTTTGGCATTCTCCGTAGTGTCGTTGAGCAACTAAAAGGTCTTTCGACTGAAGACCGACATTTGGTCATTAAGTGGGCTTGCGAGAAGCTGGGTATTGGTCAACCTGGTCTGATGACTCCCATCTCCACTCACGTACATTCGTCCTTAGACTCCCCACCAGTATCGTCTTCCACGTCAACAAATATAAGGACTTTTGTTGAGGAGAAAAATCCGCAGGCGGACACGCATTTTGCGGCAGTGGTTGCTTATTTTTATCGATTCCTGGCACCTGAACGCAAGGAGGCTATTTCTACAGAGGACTTACAAGAAGCCGCTCGTCTGAGTAATCATCATCGTTTGCAGAAACCTGCAAAGACAATGAACAATGCAATTTCAACTGGTCTTATGGACAACGCAGGTCGTGGTCTTTATCGCATTAACACGGTGGGTGAAAATCTGGTTGCGATGGTACTCCCTGATAGTACTGGAGCAAGAAAGGGCGGGACACTAAAGCGCGGGCCTACAAAAAAGAAAGTCAGCAAAGCAAAAGGAACCACCAAGAAGAAGTCATAAGTATGGTGTATTCGGGGCCTCTCGATTCAGCCATAGAAGAAGTCGACAAGTTAATACGACACCTTAAAAGTTTAAGAGTTGTTCAAGTACGGTCTGTTTCAGAACGTGAATTAATCCGTGCATATGCTTCGTCTTGGTCTCAAAAATATCGTCCTTTGGTCGCATCTGCCTTAGCACCTGAGTTAATTAGGGCAGATTCTCTATACTTGGAAGTTTCCACTGCATCGTATAAGGCAACCAAAAAAGAGACCTACATCTCAAATCTTAAAGAGTTGCGAAAGGAACTAATTTCTCTTCAAGGTAAAGTCTTTATCAAAGATTTGTCAAAACCTGTTCAGCTCACGCCAGATTTCTCGGTCCTTGTTCCGAATAAAGAAATGGAGGGTTTGCTGAGACGGAGAACTCAGGAAATAATTGAGTCCATTGATAAGTCACCCTTGTCGGCAACCATAATGATTGGAGCCTTGCTCGAAGCACTTTT
>JAJXYL010000015.1 GCA_021780575.1 bacterium | reverse complement strand
ATACAATGGTCATCAATTTTCCTCCACTCCCGGTAAAGCCGGGATTCAAGACGATGCCGCTAAAACTGACTCGGCCAAGAGTCGCCGATATCGAAGGGTCGCGCACCCAAAGATTGATAATACTCCCATCTTTTGAGAGCGTAACCACGTCCAACTTATCCTTCGGAAAGGAGACGGCGGCCGAAACTGCGTTCATTGCCTGATCAAGACTCGATACATAAACGTTAACCGGAATGAGGGAGCCAACAGTGTAGGAGGCGAATTGCGGCGACAACGACAGTGTTGCTGCCTGGGCATAAATGGGCAACGAGACTGCTGCAAGTAGAAGCGTTAGTAGGATATATTTTAGTATTCTCATGCTCTTCGTCTCCCATAATCATACCAAACGTATATATATAATAGATGTAGCGGATCCATATGTTCAATGCGACTGTTGCCTGTCCGATCTGGACTACCGCGTTGTGTTAGCGCCTTAAACTTATAAAATAAAGCACCCTAGCGGGTAATGGAGTCCCGGGATCATGAGTACGCCGAAGCAGGCATCCTTGGTACATTTTGGGCAGGCAAGGAACGGCTCGGAAATAAAAATCTTAGGGTCAATGGTGATCGTCTTCTCCACCTACGAGGTAAACACTCACGGGTCTGAAAACGCCACTATTCGTGACGCTGTGAATCTGCATAACCTGATACTAAGTACTAAGGGCGGAGGCGGAGAGATTCGAACTCTCGGAGGGTTGCCCCTCACACGCTTTCCAAGCGTGCGCACTAGACCGCTATGCGACGCCTCCGTGCGTTGCTCTTTTATAACAGAAAAACTAAAACGCCGCACTGTGAATCCCTAGCGTGGCAGCTCCTTCCCCGCGAGGAAGTCGCGCTCGAATTCGCCAGAAGCATCTGTTTCGCGCGCGCCCTGGAGCGTCAGCTCGCCTCTCTTGCCGGCGGCCTTCACTACATAGGACGCGTAGTCCGCCCTCTTCATGATTTCTTCTATAGACATATCGCTCTTGCCGTCGATTACCCCTGTGCCATCTGAAGCTACGATTCCGATGCTTGCCGAAAGTGTTCCTTTGTAGCTCGGGAACTCGCGCCGTAACTGCTCGGAAACGGCATTCTCTATAACCGTACGCACTTTCCCCGCGACCTCAAGCGCGCCCTTCTCGTCGGATTCGGGGAGAAAGATGCTGAACTCATCTCCGCCCACACGGGCGAAAAAGTCCGATTCGCGCAACGCCCCTTTCACATGCTCAGCTATCAGCTGCAAGCCTCGGTCGCCGCACGCATGACCGACAGTTTCATTAACTTCCTTAAACCCGTCGAGATCCAAGAATAGCAGCGCCGTTGAAATATCGATCTTCTTGTCGCGGCGTTCTCGCGCGAAAATCGCCTCGATTTGCCGGACCTCTTCTCGGAAACCGCGCCTATTAAGAAGCCCGGTAAGCTCCTCCGTCCGACTTACTTCTTCGATATGGCGGATTCGCTCGATTGTGTTCAGTAGCTCTCTTCGCAATTCTTCGGGAGAAAGGTCGGCATACTCAATAAGACCGCGCAATTGCTCGGAAAGAGGTATCTGCTCTGGGGAGTGTGTACGAAGCTCCTGTTCCGACGTCTGGGGCTCTCGTGTGTTGGGAGGTCCCTCCTTCATACTGATTTTGACCCGAGTAACGCTTTAATCCGGTCGGCAATCGGCGGGTGCGTAGAGAACAACCGTTCTATCCAGCCGCTTGCCGTTCCCGACTTCGCGCCGAAGGGATCCCCGATAAAGAGGTGCGCCGTAGCAAGGTTCGCACTTCGCATCGGCGCCGCATAACTCCCAATCTTCGCGAGTGCGGAAGTGAGGCCTTCGGGATATCGCGTGAGGAGCACTCCTGAGGCGTCGGCCAGATATTCCCGCCGACGCGAAATGGCGAGCTCAATGAGCTTTGTCGCCAGGGGCGCGAGGACGATACCGAAAACGGCGAGCAACATAAGAAGCGCGTTCCCGTTCCCTCGGTCCTCGCGCTGCCCCCCGCCCCAGAAGGACATTCTGAGAAAGATATTCGCGATAATGGCGACAAAGCCCGCGAGTACCACCGCAACGGTCATAAGAAGCATGTCTCGATTCTTAATATGCGAGAGCTCGTGACCTATAACGCCTTCAAGCTCGGGGCGCGTCATCATAGAAAGCAGACCAGTAGTTGCACAGACGACGGCGTGTGCTTCGTCGCGGCCGGTGGCAAAGGCGTTCGGCGCCGGATCGTCGATGACGTAGAGCTTCGGCTTCGGCAGGCCGGCGGTTATCGCGAGGTTTTCAACCACGGTGTAGTAGTCGAAAAATTCTTCACGTGTTGCCGGCCGCGCGTGATTCAAGGACAAGACGAGCTTGTCGGAGGCCCAGTACGCGTAAAAGTTTGTCGCGACGGCGATGACGACGGCGATGTAAAGGATAGCGGAGTTACCGTAATACCAGGAAATCGCGTAGCCGACCGCACTCACCACAACAAGGAAGCCAACAATGAGCGTCCACGTTCGGCGGATATTGCTTGCGCGCTGTGCGTAGAGATCCATTTAGAACTGCACCGCCACCGGCTCAGCGGCCGCGGCATCTGCAGCAGCAAGCTCGAAGAGATCCATCGGCTTGAACCCGAAGGAATTCGCGATGACGTTCCCGGGGAAGGACTGCTCGGCGGTATTGAGCGCCATCACCGTCGTATTGTAGAAACGGCGGGACGCTTGTATTTTGTCCTCGGTATCGCCAAGCTCCTTCTGTAATTGAAGGAAGTTCTGGTTCGCCTTGAGGTCGGGATACGCTTCGGAAACCGCAAAGAGTGTTTTGAGTGCGCCCGAGAGCTGATTCTCCGCTTGCGCCTGTGCCGCGGGCGACGAGCTTGTGGCACCCATGGCGGCGGCACGTGCCTTCGTCACATTCTCAAAGGTGCTCGATTCGTGTGCGGCATAGCCCTTCACGGTCTCGACGAGATTGGGGATGAGATCGTAGCGGCGCTTCAACTGTACTTGAATATCAGCCCATGCCTCCTTCGCCTGGTTGACGAGCGTCACGAACCGGTTGTAGGCGCTAATAATCCAGAGCACGACGAGCAAAGTAACGACGAGGACAATGGTGGTAGTAGACATATGCAGAGTATATACCCAGCGTGTTAGGATTCAAGGATACTCGCCTTTACTATGCTATCTCTATGAATGGAAAAATTCTGGGAATTGTTGCGGTAGTCCTTGTCGTTCTTGGCGGCTGGTATGTATTTCAAGGGACCCCTGCACAAGCGCCGGCAGCCACAACGCCGACGCCTGCCACTACGACCCCAACGACGGCCACAGCGCCGAGCGTGACCATTACCTATACAAACCAGGGTTTCTCTCCCGAAAGCGTCACCGTGCCTTCTGGCGCGACCGTAACTTTTGTAAACCAGTCAAGCAATAAAATGTGGGTTGCCTCTGACCCTCATCCGACACACCAAGGATACGACGGCACGACAAGGAGCCAGCACTGTGCAGCCGGATATACCGGCCCCGCACCGTTCGACCAGTGCTCTGCCGGCGACAGCTTTAGCTTCACATTTATCAAGATTGGAACCTGGGGATACCACAATCACGGCGCCCCGTCGAATAAGGGTTCCATCACGGTAACGCCGCCGACACCAATCTAATCTAGTCAGTGGAGATACATCCAAAAGTAAACCCCCATCGGCACACACCACGTGAGCCAGTCGACGATGCCTTTCCTCCAGAGCTGTTGATACATCCGGCGGTGGAGATAGAACTCTTGGAATGAAATAAAGAGGACGGCAATAAAAAGAAAAGCCGGAAGCGCGCCGGGACCTCCGAAAAGAGCCTGCGAGAGATATGCTGCAAAAATCAGGAAAAATATCGATCCGGCAAGGTGGAAGAGTTGCCGGTAAGCGTCGAGTTTAAAGCCGTAGTGGCCGCTCCCGTACTTTCTCTGGTACCGTGCGAAAGTCGCATTATAGGAGCGAATACCTCGTACCCACCGCCCTTGTACTTCCGTTTTAAACGGATAGAGCCGGTCAGGAAGTGTCACGAGCGAGTGATATAGATCCCGGGACTTCTTCTTCCGCATATATTTTTAGCGTACCGCCTTGGCGACCGTCTTCACCACGCGAGCGTCAAGAAGGTCAGGGATAATCAAATCCGCCGTCGGCCTCTTGATAAGTCCGGCAAGCGCGCGAGCGGCGCGTAATTTGGTCTCCTCAGTTATTTTTGAGACGCCGGCGTCGAGTGCGCCACGGAAGATGCCGGGAAACACCAGGGCGTTATTGATCTGATTCTGGTAGTCCGAACGACCGGTCGCAACGACCGCCGCACCAGCCTTTCGCGCGGCATCGGGTAAAATCTCAGGATCTGGGTTCGCCAGAGCAAAGACAATGCTGCGCGACGCCATACTCGCGACATGCTCGGCCGAGAGAAGCCCTTTACCGGAAACGCCGACGAACACATCGGCACCGCGCATCGCTGCTCCGAGATCTCCTGCCACCTTGCGGGGGTTCGTGAGCACAGCGAGTTCGGCTTTGTGCGCATTCAGGTCGGTACGGCCAGCATAAATTGTGCCAATGCGGTCGAGAAGGATAATGTCACGCACGTCAACAGCAAGTAAGAGCTTCGCTATAGCGGTGCCGGCGGCGCCCGCGCCGCTTATGACGACCTTCAATTTTTCCAGATTTTTCTTCACCACCTTTGCGGCATTGATGAGTCCGGCGAGCGTGACGATGGCAGTGCCGTGCTGGTCGTCATGCATCACCGGAATATCCAACTCCTCACTAAGCCGCTGTTCAATGGCAAAACATTTTGGCGCACTAATGTCCTCAAGGTTGATGCCGCCAAATACGGGCGCAATCGCCTTCACGGTGCGTATAATCTCTTCCAGATCTTGTGTGGCAAGTACGATGGGCCACCCGTCGATACCCGCTTTTTCCTTAAAAATAAGTGCCTTCCCTTCCATTACCGGCAGAGCGCCATAGGGGCCGATATTGCCGAGCCCAAGCACCGCCGAACCGTCGGAGATTATGGCAACGCTGTTTTTCTTCAGCGACATCTTCCGCGCATCTTCCGGATGTTCCGCGAGATGCAGCGATGCGACGCCAACGCCGGGTGTGTACCAGAGTGAGAAATCTTTTTTTCCCTTAAGCTTCACGCGCGCCTTTGTCTCTATGCGCGCGCCCTGCTTCTTAAATGCAGCAAGGATTTTTTTTGGATTAGATTTCATGAAGGCGCAGTTAGGAGGGTAGCATACACCAACGCCGCCCGAAAGGGGCGGCGTTTGCCAGTCCCTAATTATTACTGCACCGGAGCGATTTGAACTGGAGCTGTGGGGTTTGGTCCGTAAGAATTATCGCCTGGAGTGCTCTCAAGCACTGAAAATATGAAGAGTACGATTGCTCCGAGGACCGGAATGAAAATGAGAAGAAGCCACCATCCGCTTCGGTCAGTATCGTGCAAGCGACGAACCCATATTGCTAGGCTCGGGATAATCGTAGCGAGCATGTACACAAATCCGATGCTGCTCGCGATAATCCCATGGAAGACGAGCGGAGCAATAAACTCTACCGCTATGCCAACGACCATGTTGCATAGCACGAACATCCAGTATTCCGTGCGTGTCGCGCGACCGGCGAAGTCAGCGTATCTTTTAAAGGCATTGAAGTAATACTTCATAGTTTGCGAGTGCTTGTGACGTTTATGGATATGTCGAAACGATAGCACGCCCACGTTTTTCCAGGAAAGGCCGTGGGGGGTAAGACCAGGGCACTCGACTACACAGACTAGAGTTGGATACCACCCACCCCCATCTGAGCTAACGGTGCAACTTCTTGAAAGTGTACGCCGATGAAATCAGCGACTTGGCCACTCGTTTTGATGATAGTGAGGGTAATCGTGGAGATCAAAAGCACGACGGCAAGACCCCTTCGGTAAGCACCAACTCGTCTTGCGTTTGTTGTACGATTTTCATATGAATATACTACCACCCCGCTTCCCGAGAACATTTCCGCAAAACGGTATACTGCTCTGGTGAATCCAGACGACCTTATCGAGAGTCACTTTACTCGGCTTCGGCCTGAGCAAAAGCGGGCGTTGGGAAAGCTCGGGATACGCACCATCCGCGATCTGCTCTACCACTTTCCCTCGCGCTACGAATTGAGTGGAAACGTGGGAACGATTGCGGGCGCCACCGCGGGCGCCGATGTCACACTCTACGGCACGGTAAGGAAGCCGGACGTCCGGAAAACGTGGAAGAGCCGCCGACCTGTCGCCGAGGCGTATTTGGAAGACGCTTCGGGGAAAATAAAGATGATGTGGTTCAGCCAGCCGTACATCGCGAAGTCGCTCCATGACGGCATGGTGGTGAAGGTCAGCGGGCGCGTGGGCGGTACGGGCGC
>JAJXYL010000016.1 GCA_021780575.1 bacterium | reverse complement strand
GCTGTAGGAGACGTCGGCATTGATGTGTTCAGTGCCATGGATGGTGAGCGTCGTTGTGCCGATACCCTCCACATTGACCCCGAGTACGCGCAAAAACCCGCATACCTCCTGTACCTGGTAATTGGCAGAGGCATATTTGATGACGCTCTTTCCGGGGATGCGTGCGGCGGCGAGCAGAGCGTTAATCGTCGCAGTGTCGCTGGACTCATAAAGAATCACTTCAGCGGGAATAAGCGTAGTCCGGGTAATTCTGTAACTGTCGGTGCGCGCCTCTATTTCAACACCGAACTTCTCCAGCGCCATGAGATGTGGTCGCGCGCTGCGCAGCCCGAGCGTGCACCCCCCTGACTGCGGCAACTCAAATTTCTTAAATGAGTGTAGGAGAGAGCCGATGAACATGAGGATGCTTCGCGTTTTCGTCGCCGCCGCGCGGTCAATCGCGTCGAGATTCATTTTTTCCGGCGGCTGGAGAACGACGTCTGACCCTCGCCACTCAACCGACACGCCGATTGAGCGAAGCACTTCGATCAGGCGATTCACCTCCTCAATTTTCGGCACGTGCTCGAAAGTTGTCCGTCCCTGATTCAAGAGCGAGGCAGCGAGAAGGGCGACAGCGCCATTTTTAGACCGGCTCGTTTCGACTGTTCCCGAGAGTTTCTTCCCTCCGTCAATCACGAAATTCATCTCTCCTTGCATGAGAGGTATCCTAACATCTTTGCGTACGGGCGCCGAGAGCGATAGTATATCGGTAATGTCATTCTTTTCTCCCAAACTCGGCATCGATCTTGGAACCACCAACGTACTCGTTTTCGTGCCCGAAAAGGGAGTGGCTATCAACGAGCCGTCAGTCGTTGCCGTTGGGAAGGCGCACGGTAAGCGCGGGAACAACAAAATTCTTGCCATCGGGGTGGAGGCAAAGCAGATGATCGGGCGCACGCCTGAAGACATCATCGCGTATCGTCCGATGAAGGACGGCGTCATCGCCGATTACCGCGTTACTGAGGCGATGCTCCGCTATTTCATGAAAAAGGCGCTCGGCAGAAATCCGTTTAGGCCAACGGTACTCGTCTCGGTTCCCGCGGGGGTCACGTCGACCGAGAAGCGTGCGGTCATCGAAGCGGCACTCAAGGCCGGCGCGAAGAACGCCTACGTGGTGAAGGAGCCGATACTTGCCGCCATCGGCGCCGGCATCCCCATCCATGAACCCATGGGGCGCATGGTCGTGGATATCGGCGGCGGGACGATAGACGTCGCCGTGATTTCCTTAGGCGGCATCGTCGCTTCCACGAGCGTGAAGTGCGCCGGCGACCGCCTCGACCGGGCGATTATTGATCACGTGAAGAAGCAGCACAATCTTTCCATAGGCGAGAAGACCGCCGAAGAATTGAAGATAAAGGTTGGCGCCGCGGTCCCTCTGAACGAGGAGCTCTCCCTGACGGTCAAGGGTCGCGACCTCGTAAGCGGCCTGCCACGCACGGTCGATATCAGCACGAACGATCTTGTCCAAGCGATGTCGCGCGAGCTCCGCGAAATGACGCAGGCGATACGGAAGGTGCTCCAAGAAACGCCGCCCGAGCTCGCCGCCGATATTATTGATAACGGCATCATTCTTACGGGAGGCTCCTCCCAGCTCCGCCAGATGCCGGAGCTCGTCTACCGCCGCACCGGCGTCATCGCGAAACTCGCAACCGACCCGTACTACTGCGTCGCGCGCGGCACCGGCATCGCACTGAAGCATCTGGACACTTATCAAAAGAGCATTCTGGCGAAACAATGAAAAATCGCCACCATGCGTTTGTAATCGAGGCGGAAGCAGAGGAGGGTATTGGGGCGGCCGAAACTTGGGTGAGGCAGGAGCTCGGGATGCAGATTGAAAACAACCCCGACGTTGTCGTCCTGCGTCACGGACTCTTCTCGGTCGAAGATGCGCGGCGCGTGTGTGAGAGCGCGGGGCAAGCGCCCTTCACGGGAGAGTATAAGGTGCTTATCATCGCCGCGAGTCGCGCCTATCATGAGGCGCAGAACGCGCTCCTCAAGCTCTTTGAGGAGCCGCCTCCCGGAACCTACCTTTTTCTCATTCTGCCGTCCTTGGGCGGACTTCTTCCCACACTCCGCTCGCGGGTGCAGGAGCTCGGCGCGGGCGGGGAACCGGGGCGGACTCTTTCCAAAGAGGCGGAGCAATTTATTACCGCGACACGAGAGAAGCGCTCTGCAATGATTAAGAAGCTCGCGAGCGGTTCGGATGACGAAGGGCGGCGGGAGAATCGCGAAGAGGCAATCGCCATCATAAACGGCATCGAGGCGGCTGCGTACCGGAAGTTTTCCGGAGGCGATGGCGAAGCCGCCGCCCTCCTCTCGGACATCGCGACTCTCCGCACGCATCTCTACGACCGCTCGGCGCCCGTCCGCATGATTCTGGAGCACCTCTCGCTTGTGATGCCGAAGAATTTGATACAATAACGGCATGGCATACGACTTTTCAGAGTTAAAGACACATATTAAGGAGACTGAGGAGTGGATCGCGCGGGAGCTCTCCGGCGTGCGCACCGGCCGTGCGACGCCGACTTTGCTTGACGCGGTGAAGCCTGAGGCCTACGGCACCCGCACGCCGCTACGAGAACTCGGGTCCGTGTCGGTGGAGGATGCGCGCACCTTGCGCATTGTTCCGTGGGACCGCGAGCTCGTAAAGGCGATAGAAAAGGGGATTACCGATGCGAACCTCGGCGTCGGCGTTTCTACCGATGACCAAGGACTTCGCGTTTCCTTCCCCGAGCTGACGAGCGAGCGGCGAGAACAACTCTCGAAGATTGCCGGAGACAAGACCGAGCAGGCGAAGGTCACGCTCCGTTCGCACCGTACCGACGCCTTAAAAGCGCTTGAATCCGCGGAGAAAGCGGGGGGGATGGGGAAGGATGAAGTCGCCCGGTTAAAGATTGAAATCCAGAAACTTATTGACGCCGGCAACGAATCGCTCGTGAAGACGCTCGAGAGAAAGGAAGAAGAGATAGCACAGTAATGAGCGTCTTTATTTTTATTGTCGTTATCGTTGCGCTCATCGTGGTGCACGAGTTCGGGCATTTTGTCGCGGCGAAGCTCTCTGGAATGCGCGTGGACGAATTCGGCCTCGGCTATCCGCCACGCGCGATGACAATCGCGAAGATAGGCGAGACGGAATATACGCTGAACTGGCTGCCTTTCGGCGGCTTTGTGAAGATTTATGGCGAGGATGGCGGCGAGGCGGACCCGCGCTCTTTTTCCGCGCGTCCGCGTATCTTGCAGGCGCTCGTGCTTATCGCTGGCGTCACTATGAACCTTCTTTTTGCGTACGTGCTCATCACCGGAGCGCTTGTCGCCGGTACGCCACGCGCCCTTTCAGACAGCGAGCTCGCAGGCGCGCGCAATCAGGAGCTTGTGGTGGCGAGCGTGCTCCCCGGTACGCCTGCCGCGCGCGCGGGGCTTCTTCCGGGTGACTCAATCATAAGCGCAAGTGCTTCAGCGGGGAAATGGCAGGCCGTCGATCCTAAGAGTTTCTCCGCATTCATCGGCGCGAGCCATGGCGAGACGGTCACGCTTGCTATCAGGCATGATGGTACAGAACGGACCATCGCTGCAGCGCCAGAGGCAGGTGTTGCCGCTGTCGACCCGACCCGTTACGCGCTTGGCGTTGAGGTCGCCACCGTCGGTGTCGTGCCACTTTCCTTTGGCGCGGCCGTGGTGGAGGGGGCGAGTCTCACTTGGGGCGTGCTTACCCTGACCGCGGCGGGGCTCTGGCATTTCTTCTACGGCATCCTCACTTTTTCAGCGGATCTTTCGCAGGTCTCTGGTCCGGTCGGTATCGCGGGCGCAGTCGGATCCGCTTCAATGCAGGGGTTTGGCGACCTCCTCTCTATTATGGCGATTATCTCCATCAACCTCGCCCTCATCAATCTCATCCCCGTTCCTGCTCTTGATGGCGGCCGACTCCTTTTCGTCCTTATCGAGGGCGCCATTCGCCGTCCCATTAAACCCAGCATCACCCGTACCATCAATGCCGTCGGCTTTGTCTGCCTCATCCTCCTCATGCTCGTCGTCACGGCGCACGACATTTTCAAAATCGTTGGGTAGGACGGACTAAGCGTATTTTTGCGCTTCGCGCACAGACGGCATATACTGTGGCGCATGAGACAGTCACGGCTCTTCACGAAGACTCGGCGCGAGGCGCCTTCAGACGAGACCGCCAAGAACGCCCAGCTACTGGTTCGTGCAGGCTACATCCACAAAGAGATGGCGGGCGTGTATTCCTACCTGCCGCTCGGCTTGCGCACGTTGAATAAAATAATCCAAATCATTCGCGAGGAAATGGACGCGGTCGGCGGGCAGGAAATCATCATGACAGCGCTTCAAGACAAAACGCTGTGGGAACGCACCGATCGTTGGGATGAAACGAAGGTCGATATATGGTTCAAGATGAAGTTCGCCGGCGGCGGCGATACCGGCCTCGCCATTACGCACGAGGAGCCTTTGACGCGCATCATGACCGCGCACATCTCGTCGTATCGCGATCTCCCGACAATGGTGTACCAATTCCAGAACAAGTTCCGCAACGAACTCCGCGCCAAGTCTGGCGTGATGCGCGGAAAAGAATTCATGATGAAAGATCTTTACTCGTTTGCGAAGAGTGATGAGGAGCACGAGGCGCAGTATGCCGCCGTGCGCGCCGCTTACGTACGGATTTTTGAGCGTCTCGGCCTTGCTGGCCGCACGTATCCTACCTTCGCCTCAGGCGGCGTGTTCAGTGATTTCTCTGAAGAGTTCCAGACGCTCTCGGAGGCGGGCGAGGACACCATCTATGTCGACGAAAAGAAGCACATTGCGGTCAATAGGGAGGTCTTGACCGACGAGGCGCTCGCCAAACTCGGCATCGACCGCGCCACGCTCGTCGAGAAAAAAGCGGTCGAGTCGGGCAACATCTTCCATCTCGGAACGCGCTTTTCCGAAACGCTCGGGCTCTCCTTTACCGACGAGACCGGCGCAAAGAAGCCGGTCATCATGGGTTCCTACGGTATCGGCGTGACGCGGATGGTTGGAATCCTTACCGAAGTCTTTGCCGACGAGAAGGGTCTCGTCTGGCCGGAGTCGGTTGCGCCGTTTGCGGTGCATCTCGTGTCCCTCGGGAAAGAGGGTGATGAGATTTCAAAAACGGCAGATACGCTCTATGATGACTTGACGAAGGCAGGCGTCGAAGTGCTCTATGATGATCGTGACCTGCGCGCCGGCGAGAAATTTGCGGAAAGCGACCTGCTCGGCATTCCGAAGCGCGTCGTGGTCGGTAAAGACGCGGCTGCCACCGGCGTGTTCGAGGTGGTTACCCGCCTGAATGGGGCAGTTGAGAAAGTGCCGCGCGAGCAGCTCTTTTCATAATCATGGCCAAACTATCAAAAAACGCGCTTTTCAGTAGCGACATCGCGATTGACCTCGGAACCGCGAACACGCTTGTCTATGTGCGCGGTCGCGGAATCGTCATTAATGAGCCGTCGGTCGTCGCGGTGAACGACAAGACGCGCCAGGTCGTTGCGGTAGGGAAGGAGGCAAAGACGATGCTCGGGAAAACGCCCGCGCACATTCGCGTCGTACGCCCGCTCGCGCACGGCGTCATTTCGGATTTTGAAGTGACGGAGGAACTTCTCACGTATTTCATCAATAAAGCCAACAATGGCCGCATGCGACTCTTCGGTCCGCGCGTCGTGATAGGGGTGCCGACCGGCGTAACCAACGTGCAGAGCCGCGCCGTGCGCGACGCCGCGAAAAACGCCGGAGCCCGCGAGGCGATTATTCTTGAGGAGCCGGTTGCCGGCGCCATCGGTTCAAAGTTGCCGGTTGCCGATGCAGTCGGGACGATGGTACTCGACATCGGCGGCGGCACGACCGACATCGCCGTCATCGCGCTCAAGGGCGTCGTCTCGTCCAAGAGCTCGCATGTCGCCGGCGACCGCTTTAACGAGAACATCATTGATTTCGTCCGGAGCGAGTTCAAACTCGGTATCGGCGAACGCACCGCTGAGGACGTGAAGATAGCGATTGGTACGGTCATGCCGTTCCCCGAGGCGCTCTCACGGAATGTGCGCGGGCGTGACTATGCAACAGGACTTCCGCGAGAGGTGACGCTGACCGACGCGCACATCCGCGAAGCCCTCGCGCCTTCCCTGGACGCACTCATGGACACGATGAAAGAGGTCATTGAAGCGACGCCGCCGGAACTCCTTTCCGACATTCTTCAACACGGAGTGACCGTATTCGGCGGGGGCGCACTTCTGCGCGGCTTGCCGCAGGTACTTTCGAAAATGCTCGGCGTACCGGTCCGGGTCGCGCCAGACCCGCTCTCAGCAGTCGTACGCGGCGCCGGTATCGTGACCGAGAATCCGGCTCCTTATGAGGAATTCTTCATCGATGAAGAGGACATTCTTAG
>JAJXYL010000030.1 GCA_021780575.1 bacterium | reverse complement strand
GAAATATTTCTTGTACTTCGCGTTCTTCGTGTAGCGATCCACGCGGACCGTGGCAGTATCCTTCATCGCCGTCTTTACGACGGTACCGACAAATGATTGGGGGCGAGAGGTTTTCTGTTCCATATTTATGTAGCCTTAAGCGCACGGGCGCGCTGCTCAGTGAGAACCCGGGCGATCGCCTTGCGCAGCTTCCGCGGACTGTTGGAGTCCTTCGCGCGGGCGCCGGCAGCAGAGAAACGCTCCGCACGAAGCGTTTCGCGCGTCTTCGAAAGGAGTTCGGTAAGCTCGTGATCGGTCTTGGTCATCATAGTCTCTTTTTTTGTCATAGAAATCGAGAAAAGGCAAATTACCGGCGCGCGATAACCGCTGTCTTGACCGGCAGCTTCATACCCGCCTGTCGCAGGTGCTCGCGGGCAATAGTCTCAGGAACGCCGTCGATTTCGAAGAGCATACGGCCGGGACGCACTTCAAACACATAGTGTTTCGGATCTCCTTTTCCGCTTCCCATGCCCACTTCAGCCGGCTTTGCAGTTACCGGACGGTCGGGGAAGATGCGGGTCCAGAGCTTCCCTGTCTTAGCGGTCGCGCGCGTTATCACTTTGCGCGCAGACTCGATTTGATTGCTCGTAATACGGCCGCTTGTGAGTGCCTTGAGGCCGTAGGAACCGAAGGCAACGGTTGTACCGCGAGTCTCCGGACGGCTCCTGCGCTTGGCGCTCTTGCGCTGCGTCTGCCACTTGCGGTGTTTTACTTTCTTTGGGAACAACATATGGAAATATTAGCCGCGTGAGGGCGTCCCATCGAACGGACCCGCTTGTACGGGCTGGCGTACCAAGGTCTTTTTATCCTGGTACACATTGCCACGATATATCCACACCTTGATACCGATGACGCCATAGGGCAGATAGGCTCGCTCGTGGGCGAAGTCGATATCCGCACGGAACGTCTGGAGAGGAATACGACCCTTTTTGAGTTCTTCCTTGCGGCTCATCTCGGCGCCGCCGAGCCTGCCTGAGAGCGCGATACGCACGCCCTCCACCTCGCGCGCGGCAATCACTTTCTCCACGGTCTGTTTGAGTACGCGACGGAACGGCATGCGTTTTTCAAGCCCTTCAGCGATCATGTATGCAACAACGGCCGCATCAGTCTCCGGCTGGCGCACTTCGACGATATCGAATTTGAGGGTGCGGCGATCGGCAGGAGCAATCTTGCGCACCATATCAGCAAGTTCTTTACGCAACTTGCCCGCGTTCTCACCGGAACGACCGATGACAAGCCCGGGACGCCCGGTCGAGAGGATGACGCGCAATTCGCTCGCCGAGCGCTCTATCTCAATGCCGCTCGTGAAAGTCCCGCGCAGGCGCTTTGTGAGGAAACGGCGAATCAACTCGTCTACTTTGATATTCTCGCGGTAACTCTTCTTATCGCCGGCGAACCAACGGCTCTTCCAATCCCGGATGATGCCGAGACGATGTGCGTAAGGATGTACAGTATGGGTCATATAAAATCTATGCGCCTTTCTTTGCGGGCTTCGCCGGCGCGAGCGATACGATTACACGGCTCTTTCGGCGGCGAATGAGCGAGGCGCGGCCGAAAGCGCGCGGCATATATTTCTTCAGCATGCCAGCACTTTCAACCGTGATTGACTGCACGGTCATCGTGTCAGGGTCCTCCCCTTTCTCCTTCGCGTTCGCCGCGGCGCTCTTGATAAGCTTCGTGATAGGCTCCGCGGCGCGCTTGGGGAGAAACTGCAGAGTCGCGAGCGCCACAGGGACCTTCTTCCCCTTCACGAGCTCAGTAACAAGACGAACCTTCCGCGGCGTCTGGTTATGGCTTTTGAGTGTTGCGCTGGTCATAGGTTATTTTTTGGCGGATGCGGTAGCCGCGGGCGCCTTTGCGGCATTCGCCGAAGCAATCTCCGCCTCCTGCTTCTTCATCTCCATCTCTTTCTGCATCTTGCCACCGTGACGGATGAATTTCTTCGTCGGCGAAAATTCACCGAGGCGATGACCGACCATTTCTTCCGAAACGAGCACTTCGATGTGAGACTTGCCGTTATGGACGCCGAAAGTGAATCCGAGCATCTCAGGGCTTATCTGGCTTCGGCGCGCCCACGTTTTAATGACCCCTGCGGTTGCAGGTTTCAAGTTCTTGACCTTCTTCAGGAGCTTAGCGTCCACGAAGGGCCCTTTCTTAAGTGAGCGCGACATAAAAAGTAATGAAAAGCCCGCACTGCGGGATAGCTCAAAGATACAGGAAGGCATCTGTGAAGTCAAACTTCCATACCAAAACACCCTCATAAATCCTAGGCGATTCCAGAACTTTGACAAATGCATAATTAGATTTATGGTGATTTTCCGCACAATACCCATACACAAAACCCCGCTTTCGCGGGGTTTTGTGTATGGGTATTTCTACAATTATCCCTTGCGGCTCTTGCCGACTTTGCGGCGGGAGACGATAAAGACGTTTGAGTATTTCTTCGGTGTACGGGTCTTCTGGCCCTTGCCGGTCGGCTTGCCCCAGGCGCTCTTCGCGCGACGGAGTCCCCTGCCCTGGCGACCCTCGCCACCGCCGTGCGGGTGGTCGACGGGATTCATCGCCGTTCCGCGAACGGTCGGACGGATGCCCATCCAGCGAGACCGGCCTGCCTTGCCGATAACGACGAGATTGTATTCTTCATTGCCGACCGCTCCGATAGAGGCCCAGCAAAGATCAGACACTTTGCGGATCTCGGTCGAGGGCAGCTTTACCTGCGCATAGCCAGCGTCGTGCGCGACCACTTCGGCGAAGTTACCTGCCGAACGAACGAGGCTCGCGCCCGCGCCCGGAGAGAGTTCGATGTTATACACAAAAGTGCCGACTGGAATTGAGCCCAAGGGAAGGCGGTTGCCGACAGTCAGAGGCGCGTTCTCGCCAACAAGGAATGTTGACCCAACCTTCACTTCTTTCGGCAAGATGACGTACCGGCGTTCCCCATCGCGATAGAGGGCGAGCCCGATAAAAGCGGAGCGGAACGGGTCATACTCGACGGTCTCAATACGCGCGGGAATGTTTTTCTTATCGTAGGAGAAATCGATGTCGCGAAGACGGCGCTTGTGTCCGCCGCCTTGGTGACGCACAGTGATGCGTCCAAAGGCATTTCGCCCGCTCTGGCGCTTCTTGCTCTTCAAGAGAGGCTTGTGCGGCGTGTCGCCCGAGAGGAGCTCCCGATACGGGAGATTCGTCATGAAACGCCGGCTCTTGGTGGTTGGTTTATACGTTTTCATAAATATTATGCGAATTGAATCGTATCGCCGGCATTCAAATAGACATATGCCTTGTGACGGGCGGCGCGCACCCCTTCGCCGCGCCTAGTGCGCATCGACTTCGACTTGCCTGGCAGGTGCGCGATGCGTATCTTCCTTGGTGTCACCTTGTAAATCTCCTTGATAGCGCCAGCGATATCCGCCTTGGTCGCCCGCAGAGGCACTGCAAAGGTGTAGACGCCCTTCTCGGTCACGATGAGCGCCTTCTCGGAGAACCACGGCGCGCGAATGATCTCATGAGCGACACCATTTGTGCTCATGCGTGCGCGAGCACGAATATGACGCGTTGCCTTTGCTTTTTTCTCTTTCTTTCTGCCGGTAGAGGATGCCATACAAGATTATTTAGATTTCGCACGGGCAAGAAGCGAGGCAAATGCCGTCTCAGGGTTCTCAATGATGAGATATTTATGTGTGAGCACGTCTACCGGGTTTAGGTTGCGCACCTCTTCTGTCATCACATTGCCGAAGTTGTGGAAGCTCTTTGCAACGTTCGCGTTGTACGTAGCGAGCGCAAGAAGCGCGGCATTGCTCTTCTTCGTGACAAGATCGGCAACTGCGGCGCCCTTCGCAAGATTTTCAAGCACGCCTTTCGCCATCGCCGTCTTCGGCGCATTCATGGTGAAGGTATCAACAAGAATAATCTCGCCATCCTTCGCCTTCTTTGAAAGGGCTGAGAGGAGAGCGCCGACACGCATCCTGCGGTTTATTTTCTCGCTATAATCTCGCGTCGAACGTGGGCCGAAGGTAACACCGCCGTGGCGCCAAATCGGGGAGCGGGAGGAGCCGTGACGCGCCTGTCCAGTGCCCTTCTGCTTCCACGGCTTTTTACCGCCGCCCGAGACTTCGGATCGATCTTTAGTATGCGCGCGGTTCTGCCGCGCATTCGCCTGCATCGCTGTCGTAACCTGATGCACAAGATCGCTCCGCCACGGCACGCCGAAGATGCTCTCTGGAAGAGCGATGCTACCGACCTTTTCCCCTTCCATGGAGAAGATATTCGCCTCACGTGCGATGAGCTCGGCCTTCTGTACCTTCTTCGTTATTTTCTTTGCAGGAGCCATAGTATTCAAATTATGTTATGCGGATACGATCTCAAGCAATGTTCCGCGGCGGCCAGGTACGGCACCACTCACGATAATCTTGCCTGCCTTCGGGTCGACGACGAGCACTTTGAGGTTCGTAACCGTCACGCGATCGGTACCCAGACGGCCAGCCATCTTCATGCCCTTAGCGACACGCCCGCCCGCGCGACCGCCCGAACCGCCGATGGAGCCCGGGGAGCGCTCGGTGTGCTTCTGACCGTGAGAACGCGGGCCGCCGTGGAAGCCGTGGCGCTTCACAACACCGGCGAAGCCCTTACCCTTCGAAAGGCCGGAAACCTGGACTGTATCGCCGACGGCGAATACTGACGCGTCAATCGTGCTGCCGATTTCCGCCGTGTCTTCCGTACGAAATTCCCGGATGTCCGTATAACCCTTCCCTTTGGTGTGTCCGAGGACCGCCTTGCTGATGTTCTTTGTCTTGCGGATGCCTGCACCAACCTGAATCGCCGCATAAGCGTCCTTACCCCCCTTCGTCTTCACCTGGGTGACCGTCACCGGGTCGGCAGTAAGGATGGTTCCTGCGCGGGCGCGGCCATCCTCCCCGAACACTCGGGTCATGCCTTCCTTCTTTGCGAGAATGAATTTCATTTTTAAGGAAAACGCGCGATGACAGACGCATCGCGCGTTCTGCCATAGGTACCTCCAGGGAAGTACGTAGCGTTCCGGACACTCTACACGAGGCTTCTTAAAGATGCAAGAAAAACCGCGCGCTCATAAGAGCGCGCGGTGTCAAATCCCCTTACCCAACAGAACCGTTCCCGCTGTCCTGAACAGAATGTACAAATCAAGCAGGAAGCAACGGCGGTTGATATAGAAAAGGTCGAGACGAAAAACACATCTGAAACCCCGATTGATCCACCATTCCCTTCCGTAAATCTGTGCCAACCCCGTCATACCAGGAAGAACGTCGAGACGACGGGCGAAGGACGGTATTTCCTGAATGCATTTTTTAGATATATCGAGCGGGAACGGGCGCGGGCCCACTAGACTCATCTGTCCCAGAAGGACGTTGATAAGCTGCGGGAGCTCGTCCAAGTGCGTCTTCCGCAGAAACCTTCCCGGCGCGGTAACGCGCTGGTCGCCCCGCAAAACCATATCCATCGGGTGGCCGGTCTTATCTCCAAGCGTTCGGAACTTGAACACCTTAAACGGCACGCCACGACACCCAAGACGTGTCTGCCTGAAGATAATCGGTCCGGGCGATGTCGCCCTTATCCAAACGGCAATAAGCGGAAATAGCGGTGCGGCCAGCACCAGAAGCACGAACGCCCCGAGAAAATCAAAGATCTTCTTACCCATCACCTTCCTCCTCGACAATTGGTTGAGAGTGACGCGAGCGCAAATATAACATCTAAATGTATATATGTCAATAAGCACAAAGCCGCCCGTGCGGGCGGCTTTGTGCTTTCTTGGTCATCTTTGCTAAACCATTTTCACATCTATGGTGACCCCTGACGGGAGGTTGAGGTTCGTGAGGGCCTCGATAACCTTCGGCGTGGGGTTGAGAATATCGATAAGGCGCTTATGGACGCGCATCTCGAACTGCTCGCGCGCATCCTTGTAGACGAAGGTGGAACGGTTCACCGTCCAGCGCTTTATCTCGGTCGGAAGCGGTACTGGACCAACGACGACGGCATCGAGGCGCGCCGCCGTATCCATAATCTGCTTCACCGAGAGATCGAGAATCTTATGCTCGTAGGCGCGGACGCGGATACGGAGCTTGTGCTCCGCCGGAGCGCCAGAGACGGCGCCGACCTTCTTCTTCGGTTTGACAACCGGAGTGGCGACACGCTTCGAGACGGTCTTTTCCTTCGACTTCGCTTTTGATTTCGTTGCCGTTTTTGTTGGCATGCTGTTCTTTGCAGTGTCCTGGGTTACGCAGTGATCTTCGTGACCACGCCTGCGCCGACAGTCTTCCCACCTTCGCGAATAGCGAAATTCTGCTTCTCCTCAAGGGCAACCGGTGCGACGAGCTTCACTTTGAAGGTGGCTGTATCGCCCGGCATGACCATTTCCTTGCCCTCGGCGAGCGTCACTTCTCCCGTGACGTCCGTGGTGCGGATATAGAACTGGGGCTTGTAACCGGAGAAGAATGGCGTGTGACGGCCGCCCTCGTCCTTGGAGAGGATGTAGACCTCTGCCTCGAAGTCAGTGTGCGGAGTGACCGAGCCAGCCTTCGCGAGGACTTGGCCGCGATGCACGTCCTCTTTCTTGGTGCCGCGGAGAAGAATGCCGGCATTGTCGCCTGCCTGACCCTCCTGGAGCTGCTTATTGA
>JAJXYL010000026.1 GCA_021780575.1 bacterium | reverse complement strand
TGCCGATAGCATCCAGCTCATCATCAACACGTTTCCTTTTCGGCAAAACAAGAAGTAAAGGAATCATACGGGCCATAGCAGCCTTATCTGCACCACCATAGCCCGTCACAGCACTTTTTACTTGTTGTGGCGAATACTCTGCGACGGGAAGAGATGCGCTGCCGGCGGCAGCAAGAATGGCACCGCGCGCCTCGGCGACACCAAGGGCCGTTTTCTTATTGATGCTAAAAAAAAGTGTTTCAATAGCGAGGACATCGGGGGTGTAGGTCGCAATGGCATCACTAACGGTGCGTGATATGTGGGCGAGGCGTTCCGACCCAGCTCCCTTTTCTGGAGTTACACAATCGCTCCACAATAGCGTCGGTCGCGATGCATCTCCCTCAACCACGGCGATACCAAGCCGGTCATAGCCCGGATCAATCGCCAGTACTCTCATAACCATGCGCATTAGTGAACACCTGCTGTACATCATCATGCGCGTCAAGCACCTCAAGAATGGTCTGAAGCTGCTTTTCATCGTCCCCACTAACCTCAAGGAGTGGCTCGTGCGGTACATACGTACCCCCTTGTTTCGTAAAAGCCCAGCTTGCGGCGCCCGGCGTGGCGACTTCGACCCCCTGCAGCGAGAGTAGGTGCTTTAAATCCTGTGTCGTCCGATTCCTATTATCAGTCAAGGCGTCAATAAGCATTGCGACGCCGCTCGGCCCATATGCTTCATAGACAATTTGCTCAAGATCACCGGAATCTTTTGATATGCCTTTCGCAATTGCGCGTTCGATATTTTCTTTCGGCATGTTCGCGGCTTTAGCGCGAGCAATAGCGACAGAAAGCCCGGGTGCTGTTGGGGTGCCTCCCGCCTTTTTTGATTCCAGTGTAATAAGGCGCGCGAAGCGCGAGAACACGCGACTTTTCGCCGCATCGGTTACCGACTTCTGCCGTTTCACTTGAGACCACTTACTGTGTCCTGACATAGGTTCAAAATAAATTTGATTCTCCTTGTAAATAGGCACGGCCCTTTTGGGTAAGAATACGGCCACGGCTTGAGCGCTCGAGAAAGCCGAGGCGAAGCAGGTACGGCTCGTATATGTGCTCGACAGTATCGGGGTCTTCATGAAGTCCAGCGGCAAGGGCGCGGACACCAGCCGGCCCACCGCGGAAGCTCATGAGAAGTGTCTCCAGATAGCGACGGTCGTCCTTCGTGAGGCCGTAAGCGTCGATGCCGAACAGTTCGCAAGCCTCGTCGCAGAGTGCGGCAGAAAGCGTGCGCTCATGGACTTCAGAGAAGTCGCGAATGCGCTTCAGAAGCGCATTCGCGACGCGCGGCGTTGCCCGACTTCTCGCAGCGACGCGCTCGATGACCTCCTCGGGCGCTTTGAGGTTGAGGAGGAGTGCCGAGCGGCGGATAATATCGCGCAAGTCACCTTCATTATAGAAATCGAGCTGATAGACGCCACCGCCGAACCGCGAACGCAGAGGGCCGGAGAGTTCTGCAACGCGCGTGGTCGCGCCAATAAGGGTGAAGGGTGGCAGCGAGAGTTCCACGGTGCGCGCCGATGGGCCTTTCCCGAGTACGAGGTCGAGGTGTCCCGATTCAAGCGCGGGGTAGAGGAGTTCTTCTATCTTGCGCGAGAGCCGATGAATCTCGTCGATAAAAAGCACCGTGTTCGGCTCCAGATTGGTGAGAATCGCGGCGAGGTCACCCGCCCGTTCTATGGCAACACCTGAAGTGCTTTTCAGGGGCGACTCAAGAGTGGCGGCGACCAAATTAGCGAGCGTTGTTTTCCCGACCCCGGGCGGACCGTAGAAGAGAATGTGTTCCGGCATCCCACCACGCTTTTTTGCAGCATCGATGGCAATGCGCACGTTTGCCTTCACCTGTTTTTGCCCGACATATTCATCCCAACGAGACGGGCGAAGCGCCGCGTCGAGAGAGGCGGGGAGGGAAGAATCGTCTATCAGAGGACTTGACATAAAAATTAGATGATGCTAGCATTCTATCACAGTTTTTGATCCTGTTCATACTCCTCTAGGCAAGGCTTGACGGCTTCAGGCGTTTCCCCAAGGACTTTCTGGTCCGGTACTTCGGTACTGGCGCTGGGAATCTCCTCAGGTGTCTCGTCTCCCCCGCATACATGCGGGTTTGCCTTGAGGATTATGGGCGGGATTTTTTATTGCGGGAGGTCGATGGTATCGGCGACTTCAGAGAGAGATGTGATGCCAGCAAGTGCTTTCAGGATGCCGTCCTGCGCCATAGTCGGATATCCTTGCTTTGCTGTGAACCTGCGAATGTCGCTCTCGGGTGGGTTGTCGCGCAGAAATCGTGCGAGCTCATCGTCCATAAAAATGGCCTCATACAAACCAATGCGTCCCTTATAACCGGTTTCGCCGCCTTCGGGCGAGCCAGCGACGGGCTCCCAGACCGTTTCTATTTTTTCGGGTACCAACGACCTGTCGGTGAGGGTTTCAAATACTTTTTCGATTATTTCTTTCTCGTCGACCGTAAGCGGACGCTCTTTCTTTTTATTCGGATCCAATCGGCGTAGGAGCCGCTGGGCCATCGAGACTGTTACCGCAGAGCCGAATGACTTCGGATCAGCACCGAGGTCTGCGAGGCGAGGGAAAGTGCCAGCCGCGTCATTTGTGTGGAGGGTAGAGAGAACGAAGTGGCCGGTGAGCGCCGCTTGAATAGCAATATCAGCCGTCTCACCATCGCGAATTTCACCGACCATAATAATATCTGGGTCCTGGCGAACGATAGAGCGAAGCCCCTCAGCGAAGGTATACTTCTTTCCTTCAACTTGCGTCTGTACAATGCCATCGAGATGATATTCAATCGGGTCTTCCACGGTAATTACCTTTATCTCAGGTTTTTGCAGCTCACGGAGGAACGAGTACAGTGTCGTCGTCTTGCCGCTTCCGGTGGGGCCAGTGGTAAGCAACATGCCGTTCGGTTTCCGGATCTCCCTTTCAAGACGTGCAAGGAGTTTCGGGTGAATACCGAGCTCAGTGTAGGAGACAAGAGTTGCTGCGGGGTCAAGGATGCGAAGCACGATTGATTCTCCGTACGCGCCGGGAATGAACGATGCGCGAATCTCTATCTGCGTCTCGTTTTTCACAATACTGAAACGTCCGTCCTGTGCCCGATTGGTAACATTGAGCTTCACGCCGGAGAGAAGTTTGATGCGCGAGTTGACTTGGTGGTACGTAGCGGGGTCAAAGAGGTATGAGTCGGTCAAGATGCCGTCAATGCGTAGCCGGAGGAGAGCCTCTTTCTCGCGCGGCTCAAAGTGGATGTCAGAGGCGCGGAGGGCGAAGGCCCCCGCGAGAATAGTTTGCAGGATGTGCGAGACGTGGTCGAGGGATTTTTCGGCACTCACATCCTTGAGCATATGCTCAAGGATGTCGCGAGTGGCACTCTCTTTTGTGAGTTTCTCGAGCATCTCGGGCTCGACGGTGAATATGCCAGCCCGTGATTTCTTGGCGAGTGACAGATCGGCATAGTGCGAGAGCGCCCTCTCAAGGCTCTTCTCAGAAATAAGAAACTTTTTCAGGGTAAATCCGCGCTCGGTAAGATCCTCAGCCAGCTTCACGTACGCTGGATTATTCGGATTATGTACTGCGATGGAGAGCACTTTTGCTACCCTTTCAAATGCCGCCATTTCAGCGGCTCGCGCCTGCTCTTCGGAGATAGTGCGCAGGGCATCATTATCTATGTTGTGTGAAAGAAGGTTCACATACGACATTCCATATTTATCGGAGAGGATGTGGGCAAGATCCTCCTCTTCGCGGTCGCGTACTTCGGCGAGTTTTGTGGTTTCGTTTGTTATATCAAACGGCAAATCCATGGGTCTATAATAGCATTCGAACACTGACAGTGTGGGTTTTTAGTTCGGGCGCGTTTTAGTTTTCAGCTGTACAATTATCTCCATCATGGGAAAAGATATCCAGACGCTGGCGGAACTTGAGGCAGAGGCTAGCCATTTCGCGGGCGAGCTCGTGCCGCTTGGGCATGGAGCGACACTGGTCATTCTCTCGGGCGAGCTCGGGGCGGGGAAGACCGCTTTCACCAAAGCGGTTGCGCGCGCCCTCGGCATCGAAGAGATAGTCACTAGCCCAACCTTTGTCCTTGAAAAAGTTTATCTCCTTCCTGAAAATCAACCCTTTAAACGTCTCATTCATATTGACGCCTACCGTCTTGAAAAGGGAGCTGACCTCGCCCCACTCGGCTTTCATGAGCTCATGAAAGATTCCGGCAATCTTATCTTGTTTGAATGGCCGGAGCGCGTTGTAGATGGACTCCCCGCGCCGACGCTACGCGTGTCATTTGTCGCTCATTCCGACGGGTCTCGCACGATCTCCTATGAGTAAGAAATCCTCTACTAAAAAGCGCATCGTGCTCCTCGACACCCATGCGATTATTCATCGCGCCTATCACGCCTTGCCGGAATTCACTGGCCCCGGCGGTGTTCCCACCGGGGCGCTCTACGGGTTGGTTGCCATGCTGCTCAAGATTATTACCGATCTGAAGCCGGACTATCTCGCCGCTTGTTACGATCTGCCGAAGCCAACCATTCGTCACGAGGCGTATGACGGCTACAAGGCAACGCGCGCGAAGACGGACGACGCACTTGCGCTCCAGATACGGGAATCACGTAAAATCTTCGAAGCATTTTCCATTCCGATGTACGAGCGGGAGGGGTTCGAAGCCGACGATCTGCTCGGCACCATCGCGCACAAGCTCAAGGACGATAAGGAGATAGACGTCATTATCGCTTCGGGGGATATGGATACGCTTCAGTTGGTCGACGATGAGCGCGTTCGTGTGTATACCCTCAAACGAGGTATTAACGACACGATTCTCTATGACGAGAACGCTGTTATTGAACGTTTTGGCTTCCCCCCAGCGCTCATTCCTGACTGGAAAGGGCTTCGTGGCGACCCTTCTGACAACATCAAGGGCGTGAAGGGTATTGGTGAAAAGACGGCGACTGATCTCATCACAAATTTTGGCACGATTGAAAAAATATATGCCCTGCTCAATAAGAGCGACGCAGCGTTTATTAAAAAAGGCGTTAAGCCCCGTGTCATCGGTCTTTTGAGGGAATACGAAGAGGACGCGCGCTTTTCTAAATCACTGGCGACCATACGTCTCGATGCACCCATCGCTTTCACTCTGCCCGAGAACGTGTGGCGGGAGCAGGTGCGAGCCGAGAAAGCATTTGCCATGTGTGATGAGTTCGGTTTCCGAACCCTGCGCGAAAGAGTAAAAAGTGTCCTCCTGAAGATTTCACCACTGGCGTCCCTTGCTCTTGATGCGGAGCCGGAGCCTCCCGCTGAAATCGTCGATCCGATGCATCTTGCCGAGGCGCAAGCGATGCTCTGGCTCATTTCATCTGAATTCACAAACCCATCGCTCGATGATATTCTCGCCTTCACCAAAGAGCGGGCCTTTGCTGCCGCTTATGCCGAACTCAAGGAGCAATTAGCAAAAATGGGAAGAGTGAAAGACGTATACGAGCGTATCGAGAGGCCGCTCATCCCGGTCATAGAACAGATGCAGGAGCACGGCGTTCTCATCAATCCCACGGTCCTGAGCGGTCTTGCCGAGACCTATCATGCGGAACTGGCGGAGATTGAGAAGCGTATCTATGCTGCCGCGGGGAGGGAATTCAATGTAAGTTCTCCTAAACAGCTCGGCGAAGTGCTTTTTGACGAGTTAAAGATAATCCCCGAGCGGCAGAAAAAGACGGCAGGCGGGCAGCGCTCAACACGCGAAAGTGAACTTGAGAAGATACGCGACATGCACCCCATCATCGCCGACATACTTGAGTATCGTGAATTGAAAAAGCTTCTCTCCACCTATATCGAAAACCTTCCGGCACTCCTTGATGCGGGCCACCGCCTTCATGCAGAGTTCCTTCAGACCGGAACGACGACCGGCCGCATGGCGTCGCAGAATCCGAATCTTCAGAACATTCCGTTGCGGAGCGAGCGGGGGCGGGCGATACGGAAGGCTTTTGTGGCGCCGCCGGGCTTTGAGCTCGTCTCACTCGATTATTCCCAGATAGAGCTACGGCTCGCCGCCATACTTTCGGGCGATGAAAAGCTCTGCGCCATATTCCGCAACGGGCGCGATGTACACCAGGAGGTCGCCGCGCAGGTATTTCATGTCGCGCCACAAATGGTTGACGCCGAAATGCGCCGCCGGGCGAAGATTATAAACTTCGGTATCCTCTACGGTATGGGTGTGAACGCGCTTCGCGTACAGCTTGGCACAACGACCGCCGATGCGCATCAGTTCTTAGAGGACTATTTCAGTACGTTTAAAACACTTTCCGAATATCTGGAGAAGACGAAGGGCTTCGCGCGCAAGCACGGTTATACCGAAACGTTTTTCGGGCGCCGTCGCCAGTTCCCAGAAATGAAGTCATCTCTGCCGTATGTGCGGGCGCAGGCCGAGCGCATGGCCATTAACGCGCCTTTGCAAGGTACGCAGTCGGACATCATAAAGCTCGCCATGGTGCGCGTAGACGAAATGATAGAAAAAGAACAGGCGCGCGCAGATGCCCACCTACTACTCCAAGTACATGACGAGCTCGTCTACGAGATACGCACGGAGCGCGTGGCGGAGTTGAGCGCAAAGATAAAAGAGATTATGGAATCCGTTCTATCAAGCGAAGAAACGCGCGGCGTGCCCATCATTGTTGTGGTGAAACAAGGGTATGATTGGAGCGCCATGCACCCAATATGATGTACCTTTTTCACGGGAGCGACAGCGACAAAGTGCGCAGGAAGGCGTTCGCGTGGGTCGCAGCTGCTCGCGCGAAGGAGCCGAACCTCGCTTATGTGCGCCTCGTGCGTGAAGAGCTCA
>JAJXYL010000047.1 GCA_021780575.1 bacterium | reverse complement strand
CTTTTCAATATGGTTTTTCAAATCGAAGTCCGTACGGTACGCGATGCCACCGATTTCTTTGAATCCGGAAGGATACCTGAAATAGAAATCGAGTGTGCGCTTTGAGTAGTGGGCTCGATCATTCCCCTCGACCTCAATCTCCTGTATGTCCTCTTTGGCAAAATTGAGTTCAGCGAACCAGGCGTGCATTTCGGAACGCCACATTTCAAACGTGGACTTCCACTCTTTCTCTGCGAGGAAATACTCGAATTCCATTATCTCGAGCTCGCGCACGCGAAACAGGAATTCGCGCGGCGCGATTTCGTTGCGGAACGCGGAACCGATCTGTGCGAGCCCAAACGGCAGTTTGGGATGGACTGAATCAAGGACATTCTTAAAATTGACGAACATGCCCTGGGCCGTCTCCGGCCGCAAGTATACGAGGGTGTCGGTACCGTCGGTCGAGCCGACCGACGTTTTGAACATCATGTTAAATTGCTGCGGCGCGGATAAATCATTGCCCTCAGGACTCTTGAGGCCGTTAACGAGAATCGCTTCGCCCATCTGCTTCAGCGTCATGCCGGCAGGGTTTATCCCCGCTTCTTCCAATAAATGGTCGGCACGGTAACGTTTTTTTGTCTTCGTATCAGTGACGAGCGGATCATTAAAAGTCGTGGTGTGCCCGCTCGCTTCCCACACCTTCGGGTTCATCAGGATTGCCGAGTCGATGCCGAACATGTCGTCGCGTCTCTCAACAAAACGACGCCACCAAAGGTCCTCAATGTTTTTTTTGAGGGTGACGCCGAGGGGGCCATAGTCAAAGGTGCCGGCGAGGCCGCCGTATATCTCGGAACCCGGGAAAACGAAACCGCGGCGCTTCGCGAGAGAGACTATTTTTTCCATTAGGTTCTGGTCACTCATTACTCTACAGAGTGCGGCAAAAAGCCCTTGGGCGCAAGGCATTACTACCAGGCGGAGGGGCGCGGGAGAGACCGGCTTTGCGAGCTTATTGCACGGTTGCGTTTGAACTCACGTACCCCGGATCGCCGATCGTTTCCGTCGTTGATGGATCTGCCGTTGCGTTTACCTGCACGCCCGCGAAGCGGTCGTAACCGGAGAAGGTTGCCGGGCTCGTGAGCATAGGCACGCTCCCCTGCTGTGAAGTTGAGGGGATTATCGAGACCTGGAAGGCGCCCTGGGCGCTCGCACCCTGGACGAGATCACCGATATCCCATGAGACTGTGCGCGAGGTGCTGTCGTATGAGAACGATCCTGTGCCGGACGTCTTTCCGGTATACGAGACATAGCTCGGCAAGGTCGCCGAAACAGTGCCGCCGGCAATCGTGCTCCCGTTATCCTGGGCATTCCACTCTATGGTATAGGTCGTCGCTTGGCCGGCGCGCGGCGGGATGGGGCCGTCGTTGCTCAAGGGCCCTGAGCTGTGGAGTGCAGAAGCGATGAGTGTGGCGACAGTCGCGACCTTCACATTCTGGCTCACCGATGCGGTCACGTTTTCTGGCACGTTTGTCTGCCCCACGCGCGTGCCGGATACAGAGATCGTAAAGGTTATGGTCGGTGCGAGAATAAGCGTCGTCGATGGCAGGGTTGCAAAAGTGAACGCGCCGACACCGGAGGCTTCGGGCGCCATTTGCGCAAGCGAGGGATCGGTGTCCTTGCTAAAGATGATGGTGTGATCTGCGGAGTTATAGAAACCGCTCGTCGTTTGTATGCTGTTGTAATCGATTGCGGAACCCGATAGTGCTATCGAGATGGTTGCGTCCGTCACGCTGGTGGCAAGCGTATTGGCATATGAGACGATGACGCTCTGATGGTTTCCGGGGGTGATGACGAGATTGGGGCCCGTATTGCCATTGAGCGCGAGCGTCGTGGTAATGAAGGGTGCGGCAATCGTGACCGGCGCATCTTGGGTCATATATGAAATGGCCAGTGTCTGATCGCTCGGTGACTTCGCGGTGCCGACACTGAAATGGAAAACGCGCAGTTCACCGTCCTGTCCGGTGAGCGTACCCGTAATTGTTACGGTCTTGACCGCGCCTGGTTGCATCGTGCCGAGGGAAATTTCAGAACCGACGAGCGGAAGCGACGAACTGGTTTCCGTAAAACCAAAGGGGAACGCGTTGGCAAGGACGACGTTATTGAGTGGAATAGTGGCGTTTGAGCGGACGGTGAGCGTGAAGGTCAGCGGCTTGCCCGACACAGTCTCGGAAAGTGCGTCAACAGACACTGAGAGCGGCGTTGAAGAAATTGCCAGCGGATACGAGGATTTCTTCACGAAGGTGGTGGAGGAACCGCTCGTGCCGTACGAAAAAGACACGGGCAGCAGAAGCGCCTGCCCTTGCCCGCCGAAGATGATTGCCTTTATTGAGCGGGTCACCGTTGCCCCGCTCGCAATCGTACCGATATTCTCTACGTAACGGGGATCCGGAGTTAGGGTACCGTTTGCGCTCAAGGTGCCGTTGGGAAAATCAATTTCTATGGTCGCATTTTCTATCGCGACCGGGTTTTTATTGGTGATAGCAAGCGAGAGAGGAACCGTATCGCCACCGGCAATCGTCGTTGGTCCTTGTATATCGACCGCTATTTTGTCCACCGATACGCTGTTGCCGCCGTAGTAAAGGAAGTAGCCAGTGGCGCCAAGCGAAATAATGAAGAATATGAAGGCGATGATGAGGAATATGCTCGCAAGACGCACGTGCCGCTTCCCGGGATGCGGGATATTTTGAAGCGGATTTTCTTCCCACGCGTGAGGCAGCGAACGCTCTTTCGAGCGTGCGAGTGGGCGAGACGCAGGCGAGGAAACTCCCTGCTCATACAGGCGCTTGCGCGCCTTCTCAAGCGAGCTTATATCGTCTTCGGGACGCGATAGCATCAGGGGTAGTATATCAAAGCCCGGAGGCAGTAATGCCGTGATTGATGCGCGCTATGTACTTCATGCGATCTTTTGCAACCAAAGCGAGCAATTCCGGAGAGAATGCAGGCTCCCCATTTGGAATATCCCCCGCATCTAGCCCGAGTGCTGCAAGCATCCGGAGCGCCGTGAGCACTTCAGCGGCTTCATGGGTATCGTTGGGGAGCGTGGCAAGCGCGCAGAAGAACTCTTTGATGGTAGGAAAGAGGATATGCTCTTGCGTCTCACCAGCGACCAGACGCAAGAGGAGATGACAGACTCGCGCCGCCCGCGCGTGAGACGGAGCATGTTGGAGACGCACGAACCAATTCTCTTCAAGGACTGCGCCAGCAATCCTCCACCCCTCCTTGCCGTGCACCAGCACCATCTCGCTCTCGGCAAAGGTGACCAGCGCGGTGGATAGCTTCGCACCCGATTGCCGCAGCCCTTGCGCTCGGGCACGCACCAGACCGAGGTCCGACGTCAGGAGTGTAATAAATGCGTTTGCCTCTCCGAACGGAGATCGGGCGAGTACAATACCGTGCGTCTCGTACTTATGCCGCATCGCGAATGAGGTCGAAACGCGTGGTGCCGGTCGAGAGCGTGGCCGAATATTTCCCTTCCGCGCGGGTCTCTGCGCGCACGCTGTCGTGCGGAGAGAACCCCTCTGCCTTGCGTGCTTCAGCAACCGATCGCGCAAACTCCCGCTCATCGCCTTCCTTAACGAGCTCGGGAGTAAGCACTATGTCGAGCGAAAGCGCTTTACCGGCAATCACTCTTTTGACATTCACTTCTTCAGCCAAAATTTCTGCAAGTTCGTCTGTAAGTTTTATTGGGACAGTGAGTGTGGCAAGCGGCTGGCGCACTTTAATTCCCGCCTTTTGTCGCAGCTGCAGCGCTTCCGATGCGAGCGCACGCACGCGTGCCATATCGGCAATAAGTTTCTCGTCTTTATTATTTCCACTAAACAACCTCCATTCCTTAGGCGCCTCCGGCCACTCGGCGAGATGCACGCTTTCTGGATCGCTGTCTTGCCTTACCTTCGCATACACTGCTTCTGCAAGAAATGGCGCAAATGGCGCTATAAGAAGCGCGCAAGTGTAGAGGGTCTCGCGTAATGTCTCGATTGCAGCGGCATCGCCCTCGCGCGCACGATCTCGAATGCGTCGGACGTACCACTGTGAGAGATCCTCAAAAAGTCCGCTTATCGCCCGCGTCGCCTCAAAAGGTCGGTAGTCATCCATGGCGTTCGTCACCTCTTCAATGGTTTGCCCCACGCGCGCCTGTATCCAGCTTTCAAGCATCGTGCTGTGCCGATCTGTTTTTATGCCGTCTTTAAATAATTCATAGAAATTCGCGCTGTTCTCGAGCCAAGACAGGATTCTTGCTGCTTCTTTCACGGTCTTCTCGTCAAAGTTCTTCGAGTCGCCCGGCTGCGTCACGCTGTACATCCAGAACCGCAGCGCGTCGACACCCCATTTTTCCATCTCTACCCACGGATCCACGACATTCCCTTTTGACTTACTCATCTTCTGTCCCTCAGCGTCGAGCAGGTGTCCGAGCGAAATAGCGTTTTTATACGCTGCTCCGCGCCCCGCAAGCGTTCCTACCGCAAGGAGCGTGTAAAACCAGCCGCGCGTCTGGTCGATAGCCTCACTGATAAAGTCGGCCGGGTACGAAATTCTTTTCAGAAAAGAGCTGAGTGATTCACTCCCTTTCTCTTTTGCCGCCTGTGCAAACGGCATCGCACCAGAGTCGAACCACACATCCATCACCTCTTTTACTCTCCGCAGTTCTGTTCCCTTCCCAGAAACCAGGATGACGTCATCGACATATGGCCGGTGTAAATCAAGTTCGCCTTGTTCATTCTTCGGTAATTCAGTACCTGGCTTCAGGTGTGCTTGTAGTTCGTCAATTGAACCGATGACGAGCTGCTCGCTCCTGTCCGCGCTCTGCCACACCGGTAGCGGCGTGCCCCAGTACCGTTCGCGGCTCACAGCCCAGTCTTTCGCATTTGCGAGCCATTCACCCATGCGACCGTCGCGGATATATGAGGGCTCCCAGTGTACCTTCTTGTTCTCGGCGACGAGCTTCTCACGCAGGTCATCCATGCGGATGTACCAAGAGTCGCGCGCATAGTAGATGAGCCGCGTCTTGCAGCGCCAGCAAAATGGGTAGGTGTGCGTGTATGACTCTTTTTTGAAAAGCAAACCGCGCGACTGTAAATCTTTCAATATCTCGACGGACGTTTCTTCTTCAACGACAGAGTGGCCCGCGAGAAAATTGGTTCCGTCAATAAACTTCCCTCCCGGATTCACGAGGTGTACCTTTGGCAACCCGACCTTGTTCCCGAGCTCGAAGTCCTCCTGTCCGTACATCACCGCCGTATGCACGATGCCCGTACCATCCTCGGTCGTGACAAAGTCTGCTGCATACACTTGAAACGCTTTGTCGAATTTCGGCTTCTCTGACTCCGACGCAAGATTCTTCGCAAAATCGTAGAGGGGCTTGTATTTTTTGCCAACTAAGTCTTTTCCCTTTATAGAGCCGAGATTATCGAAATCGACTCCTTCAAACAACTTATCCTTTCTGTTTGCGGCAAAAATAAATGTTCCATGATTAACTCCTTCGTTCACACGGATTTTCCAGTATTCGATATCTTCCCCGACGGCGAGGGCGACGTTCCCGGGAAGCGTCCAAGGTGTCGTCGTCCACGCGAGGAGATAGGTCCCGGGCTCATCAACAAGTTCGAACTTTGCCGTGATGGTAAGATCTTTTACATCTTCATACCCTTGCGCGAGTTCGTGCGAAGAGAGTGCTGTCTGATCGCGCGGACACCACGGCACGACCTTAAAATCTTTATAGAGCCGCCCTTCCTTCGCTGTCTGTGCGAAGAGATACCAGACCACCTCCATGTATGTGCTGTCAAAGGTGAAATATGCTTTTGTTTCGTCTACCCAATAGCCGATACGTTTCGTGAATTTCGCCCAGAGATCGATATAGGTAAACACGCTCTCACGGCACTTCTTATTGAAAGCAGCAACTCCGTAAGCCTCTATATCTGGCTTCCCTTTGAAGCCAAGTTCCTTTTCGACCTGAATCTCGACCGGGAGACCATGGGTGTCCCAACCAGCGCGCCGGTTCACTCGATAGCCGCGCATCGTTTTGTAGCGGGGGATGGCGTCCTTAAAGGCGCGCGCCTCAAGGTGGTGAATGCCGGGCTTACCGTTGGCCGTCGGCGGGCCTTCATAAAATATGAACTCTCCCTTGGGAGACTTCTTGGCGAGCGACTTCTCGAAAATGTGTTCGCGCTCCCAGAACGCGAGCGTCGCCTCCTCGCGCTTCGCTGCCTCTGATTTCTCTCTGCCATCAGCCATATCTGAGTATCCTAGCGTTTACTGGAGGAAAATGGAAACGGCTACAGGATATGCTCCTGTAGCCGTTGTTGCTCAGCAGACGCTCAGATAGGGCGCCGCCCGATAGTAACGCTCCCGAGTCATGCGCGACCGTGGGTGCGCGGGATGCTTGGCTTGTATCATCTTCCGAGCGAGTTTGATTACCGCGTCGGGAATCTTGTTCAGATTCACCTTGATATCGGATTCGTCCGGCATCGCGATAATAAATATCTCTTCCACTTTGCATACGTGCCTTTTCGCGGCCGCTTTTACAATTGCAGCGCGAATGGCTCTCCGGTCCTTCTTTCTTGTCGACATTAAATCCTCCCGTCTCTTTTTACAGACACACCGGATTGTGCATCTGCGATGGAATGTAGCGCCTTGGGAGTCTCCGCGCAACTCACTGTTAACAAGCACAGGGAGTTGTGCGTGGGTCGCTTACATCCTCTCTGGCGTGGGGATACCGAGAAGAGTCAGGCCGTTCTTCATTGTCTGCACGAAAGCACGCGCAATGAACAGTTTGTGCGCTTCATCCTCTCCGCCGAGAATCCGCTCTTTCGCATAAAAAGAATTCCACTGTCCCGCAAGTTCGGTGAGATAGTTCACCAGGAGATTGGGCGCGAGTTCGCGCGCGGCCCGTGCCACAACCTCGGGAAAATGCAGGATGCTTCTCTCAAGAAGCGTCGGCTCCGCTGGCGCAACTTGAGTTACTGGCCTATATCCAGAAGCTTTCGCGAGCACCGACCTTGCGCGCACAAGCGCGTACTGCAAATAGGGCCCCGAATCGCCTTCGAGCGAAAGCGACTTCTCTTCGTCGAAGACGATGTCCGAGCCAGGCGCCTGCCGCAAGACCATATACTTTATTGCACCGATAGCGACCTGTTCCGCGATAAGAGGATCTTCATTTCTC
>JAJXYL010000011.1 GCA_021780575.1 bacterium | reverse complement strand
CTCTTGACGAGAAACTCGTTCCCGACTACTCCTCGCTCGAGGCAGTTGCACACCGAAAAAAAGTTTCCGAAGATTTCGCAAAAGGATTCGGCTTATGATTACCGGCCTCTCTCCCGATCTTGAGAGCATACTCCTCGCGGGGAACCAGGCGCCTTCGGGGGAAAATTGCCAGCCGTGGCGATTCGTAGTGCGCGGCACCACAATCGCGATCCATCTCCTGTCCGAGCGCGACCGGTCGGCGTACAGTTGGGGTCAACGTTCTTCATATCTCGCAGGCGGTGCCGTCATAGAAAACATGGTTATCGAAGCATCGGCACAGGGATATCGCGCAGATGTTGTTTATTTCCCAGACCGCAATGATGTCTGGCATGTGGCGGACGTTGTCTTGAACAAAGGAAGCGGAATAAAGGCCGACCCGCTTGCCGTGTTCATCGAGAAACGAATCACCAACCGCAAGCCGTATGCGAAAGCCTCTCTTACCCATGAGGAGCGCGCGGCACTCCTCGCTGTTGTGGCACAAGATGGTTGTCGTTTCACTCTCGTCGAGAAGAAAGAGAACATTCAGCGCCTTGGTCGTGTTGGTTCGACCAATGAAGAGGTCATGCTCACCAATCATTTGCTCCACCAATTCTTTTTCAGCCACGTGAGCTGGACAGAGGAAGAGGACGACGCAAAGAAAGTCGGTTTCTATATCAAGACGCTGGAGCTCCCACCACCCGCGCAGGCAATGTTCAAGCTTTTTAAGAATTGGCCAGCTATGCGCATATTTTCTGCGCTTGGATTCCCAAAAATCATTGCGAAGCAGAATGCAGCGACGAATGCTTCGGCCTCTGCCATCGGTGCTTTCATGCTCGACCGCACCGAACCGCTTGATTTCGTAAAAATCGGCAGAATGATAGAGCGCTTGTGGCTCACTGCGACGTCGCTTGGACTCTCCGTCCAGCCACTGACGGGGGTACTCTTTTTCAAGCTGAAGATTGATGCGGGTGAGCATGCTGTTTTCTCTCCACACGAACAGAGACTCATCTCGGATGCATATCAAGACGCTTCTCGCATATGCAACGCAGAAGGGAAGAGTCTCGTTTTTATGCTCCGTATCGGGCGTGGCGACGCGCCCTCGGCACAAGCAGTCCGCTTCCCGCTCGAGGATGTCGTGTCGCTCCTTCCATAAAGCATGAGTACAAGAAAGCAGCAGATAGAAAGAGCATTGGCACGGCTCAGAGTGTTTCAAAAGGATCCGGCGTATACGGATAAGCAATATGCTGTTCAGGCCAATATCACTTTTCTAGAAGCAGCACGGTCTTTGCTGCGATATCTCTGGTGGTTGTTCAAAGTCGCGCCGAAGCTCGACGGTTCGCGACTCTTAGAGCTAACCGACTTTCCGGTAGAGGAATGGGACGTGGCGATGCACGAGCGGCTGATAGAGATGCAGAAGCGGAAACGGCCGGGACTCGTTACGCCGCTCGTGAATGCCATCACGGAATATACTAAAAAAGAATCGCGCGACCTTATCATCGCCAATCTGGGTGCTGGCGGTATGGAGGTCGATAGGCAGGTAGCAGAGTGGGCGCTGAAGGAAAATAGTCAGCACACGCTCACCATAGTCGGTGTCGATAAATCGTCCATCACGCGACGCATCGCAGACAGAAATTTAAAAGGACTTGCCGATAGGGTCGAGATGGTTGAAACGGGGGAACTCACCGCAACTAAATTAGGAGAGATCCAAAAGGAAACGACTAAAAAGGTGCTCATCGTGATGTGCACGAACGACATCTTCGGGCTCGATAAGAAATTTGGAAAGGACTACTTCGATCTCGTCTATCACTCACTCTTCCGCCACCACCTAACGCCGACTCAACAGATCGACCTAGACCGTACCGTCGGAGCAATTTCAAAGAAACACTTTGAATTCGACGGATACAAGAGCTGGCCACACGGGCTTATCCAATCACTGTTTGCTTGGACATCGCCAGTGTTTTTGAATGGTACGATAATCTCCATGGCACGTTATAGAGCCAAGGATGAAATAAGCCGAGAAGGTGGAGATATTTCATATTATGACATTACGTCCCACTATCTACGAAGACTTCAATCATGATCAGTAATCAAATTCCAATGCTTTTTGCCAGTCTCCCGTTCATAAATGTTGATCTTCTTTCGGTTGGAGTTGCCGTAGCGGCAATCGGTCTTCTGGGGTACGAAGTCTACGCGAATAACCCTGCGAGTATAACCAATCGTTCTTTTTTCATTTTTTCCGTAATCACTATTTGTTGGAGTATCGTCAACTACATTAACTATCAAGTAACACAGCCTACATTGGTACTCTGGCTACTCCGATTCGTCATTTTCTTCGGAACGTGGTACGCGTTCAGTTTTTTTCGATTCCTTTATGTTTTCCCAGAGAATAAAAAAGAATTCCCCAACTGGTATCGTTTGGCTCTAGTCCCATGGATTTTTATTATAGCTGGACTTACTTTGAGTCCATTTATTTTCCCGAGTATCGCCGAAATCTCAAATACAGGTGCGGTCTCGAAGACGGTTGTGGCGTGGGGAATCCTTCCTTTCGCCCTGACTGTCATCGTTCTTGTTCTTTCAGGACTCATTATCTTTATAAAAAAGATGTTGAAAACGTATGGCCACGAACGTAATGCATATCGCCTCATTCTAATAGGTGCGGCACTCATGTGGTCGCTTCTTATCACCTTCAACCTCGTACTCCCAGGCATTTTTCTTAATGTTCGCTATATACCTCTTGGAGCACTTTTTATCCTCCCCTTTGTGGCCTTTACCTCTTATGCCATCTATCGTCACCATCTCTTCAATCTGAAGGTCGCGACAACGGTCTTTCTTGGTTTCATGGTGACAGTCTTCACGTTCGTGAATGTGCTGTACTCAACGAGCGCGAGCGGTGTCGTTATAAACGTCACTGCGTTTCTTATCGTTCTCCTTGGGAGCGTCAAGATTGTGCGAGACACACTCACTCTCCAGGAACTTACCGAAGAGCTCGGGCAGACCAACGCGCGACAGGAGGGGCTCATTCACTTCATCAGCCACGAGGTGAAGGGGTTCTTGACCAAGGATGCGGGGGTGTTTGCCTCGCTCTCAGAGGGAGACTTCGGAGAGCTTCCGGAGGCGACGAAGTCTTTTGTCGGACAAGCGCTTGCAGAGTCGCGGCTCGGCGCAGACTCGGTCGCGAACATTCTCAAAGCGTCAAACTTGAAAAAGGGGACTACCTCCTTCAAGAAAGAGCCGTTCGATTTGGCGACGCTCGCCATCGCCGCCGTCGAGAAGGTCCGAGCGATTGCCGATCGGAAAAAGCTCATGCTGACGTTTACGGCGGACCCCGCCGGCGCCCCCTACACATTTACGGGCGACAAAGACGAGATTGGCGATCACGTATTCCGGAATCTCGTCGACAATGCGGTCAACTATACGCCGTCGGGCTCTATCGCGGCCTCGCTCAAAAAGGAGAATAATAAATTCATCTTTGCGGTCAAGGACTCTGGCGTCGGCATCACCGAAGAAGACAAGAAGCGCCTCTTCACCGAGGGTGGCCACGGCAAGGACTCTATACGAGTGAACGTTCACTCGACCGGTTACGGCCTCTACATCGCGAAGAACATCACGGAGGCACACGGCGGCACCATCCGCGCCGAGTCTGAAGGAGAAGGAAAGGGCTCGACCTTTATTGTTGAACTGCCGGCGAACTGAACAGGGGCAGCGTCGGGTATGATAGGGGCAGCGTATGGAAGAAAAGAATTTCAAAAAAGAAACCGAGAAGTTTTTTGAGGAGCCAGCCATAATCCTTGGAGAGGGTATCGCAATAATAAAGAAGGAGGAGAAGGCCTTGATAAACAAGAGGCCCTTCAAGCTCGCGGAGGAATATTGGGACACGCTCGGCCCGGGGCTCACGACCGGTGCTGCCGACGACGATCCGTCCGGCATCGCTACCTATTCCCAGGCGGGCGCCCGCTACGGGCTCCAGCTCATCTGGCTGTCACTCTTCTCCTATCCCTTCATGGCGGTGGTGCAGGAGATGTGCGCGCGTATCGGGATCGTAAGCGGCCAAGGGCTTGCCGCGAACATCCGAAGGGTGTATCCCATGCGCGTGCTCTATGCGGTTACGGCGCTCCTCTTCCTCGCGAACGTTTTGAATATCGCCGCCGATCTTGGCGCGATGGCGGCGGCGACCAAGCTCGTGCTCCCCGGCGTGGGGCTTGAACTGCTCGTCGTTCTTTTCGCCCTCGCCAGCCTCGTGCTCCAGATATTTACGACCTATGCGCGCTACGCCAAGTATTTGAAGTATCTCGCCCTCGCGCTTTTCTCTTATGCCATTGTCGCGTTTTCAGTCGGACTCGACTGGAATGAGGTCTTCCGCCACACGCTCATTCCATCAATCACGTTCTCAAAAGATCAGATATTCCTCATTTGCGCCATACTCGGCACCACCATTTCCCCCTACCTCTTCTTCTGGCAGACCTCGCAGGAAGTCGAGGAGAAGATATTGAAGGGAGAGACGAGTATCGAGGCGCGGCGCGGACAGGCGGACGAGCACGCGCTCCGCCGGATGCGCGTCGACGTGTGGAGCGGGATGTTCTTCTCCAACCTCATCACCTTCTTCATCTTCGCCGCGTGCGCCGGCACGCTCTACGTGCACGGCATCACCACCATCGTCACCGCCGACCAAGCGGCGCTTGCACTCAAACCATTCGGCGAATTCGCTTTCGTACTTTTCGCGCTCGGCATCGTGGGAACCGGTTTTCTCGCCGTGCCGGTCCTCGCCGGTTCGGCCGCGTATGCGCTCTCGGAGAGCTTCGGGTGGCGGCACGGCCTTTACCATAAGCTGGAGCAGGCATACGCTTTTTATGGCGTCATCATCGTCGCGATGCTCATCGGCATACTCGCCAACTTCGCCCACCTTGATCCGATACGCGGGCTCATCTATGCCGCGGTTGCAAACGGAATCATCGCTCCCATCATCCTCTTCTTCGTCGTGCGGCTCTCGGGAGATAAGAATCTTATGGGAAAGCATGCGAACCGCCCTGTCACCTCCTTCATCGGCTGGGCTACCATTCTGGTGATGGCGGTCTCCGGCATCGCCGCCCTTGCTTCCCTCTACTAGTGTGTGACACAATCAGTGTTCTTAATCGTATTTACCGATAGCTCACAAAATAATATTTATGAATGACATCTACACGTACACCGTGCCGATATTTATTAAGTCGCTTGGCGGTTTGAAGAACGTGCTCGTCAAGGCAGGGGCGTATGCGAAGGAGAAGGGGATGAACGAGGCAGATTTTCTCGCAGACCGCCTCGCCCCCGACATGTTCCCGCTCGTGAAGCAGGTGCAGGTCGTCTGCGACAACGCGAAGGGTGCTGTCGCACGCCTCTCGGGCGCCGAAGCGCCGAAGTATGAGGATACGGAGAAGACGTTTTCAGAGCTTCTTGCGCGCATCGACAGGACCGTCGAGTTCATACAATCGGTCCCCGAGTCTGCGTTTGCGGGCGCGGCGACCCGGCAGATTGTTTTGCCCTATTACAAGGACAAATACCTGACCGGCTTCGACTATACGCGCGAATACGCCCTGCCGAACTTCTTCTTCCATCTCGTCACGGCCTACGGACTCGTGCGTAAGAACGGGGTCCCTGTCGGGAAGGCAGATTACGCGAACGGCATCAGCTTCAAGGATCTTTAATTCAAATGCCTGAACCTGCCCTCGTTATCACTAAGCTCGAGAAAACGTACGCTGGCGGAATGCGTGCGTTAAACGGTGTCTCGCTCACCGTCCCCAAGGGCGATTTCTTCGCACTGCTCGGTCCGAACGGGGCGGGGAAGACGACGCTCATCGGCGTCGTGGCCGGGCTCGTCAACAAGACCGGCGGGACGGTGTCGGTATTTGGCACCGATATCGACCGCGCGGCGGGGGAAGCGCGAGCCTCTATCGGCCTCGTGCCGCAAGAAGTGAACGTCAACCCCTTTGAGAAGCCGCTTGATATCCTGGTCAACCAGGCCGGGTACTATGGTATCCCGCGCGCTGTCTCCGTCCCGCGCGCCGAACAGATTCTGAAGGATCTCGGGCTCTATGACAAGCGCGATCAGCCCTCAAACAAGCTCTCGGGCGGGATGAAGCGCCGATTGATGATTGCGCGGGGTATTATCCACGAGCCCCGGCTGCTGATTCTCGACGAGCCGACCGCAGGGGTGGACGTGGAGTTGCGCCGGAGCATGTGGGACTACCTGCAGGGCCTTACAGCGAAGGGCGTGACGATTCTGCTCACGACGCACTACCTGGAAGAAGCGGAGCAGTTGTGCAAGCACGTAGCGATTATCAATAAGGGAGAGATCGTCGCGAACGGGACGATGGAGGATGTGCTCGCGAAACACGAGGGCACGGCGAGAAACGACGGCTATCGCGGCGGCCGGCTCGAAGAAGTCTTCCTCAAACTCACCCAACAATCATGACACCGTACCAAACATGGGTCTCCTTCTACACCATCGTCCGCAAGGACGTGCTGCGCATGTTCCGCATCTGGGCGCAGACTTTTCTCCCGTCGGTGGTGACCTCCACGCTCTACTTCCTCGTTTTCGGCGCCTTCCTCGGCTCAAAAATCGGAAATGTGCAGGGCGTGCCGTACGTGATGTTCGTTGTGCCGGGTCTTGTGATGCTCGCGGTGGTCACCAATTCGTACGCGAACACTTCCTTCGTGATGTTTTCGGCGAAATTCTTCGGGCGAAATATCGATGAGATACTGGTGTCGCCGACGCCGGCCTGGGTGCTCGTGGCGGGCTATGTGGCCGGCGGCGTTATCCGCGGCGTCATCATCGGCCTGCTCGTCCTTCTGGTCTCGCTCTTCTTCACACACCTTGTTATTCATAGTCTGTTCGTCGTCGTTGCTTTCCTGGTTCTTACCAGCACCGTCTTGGCCCTTGCGGGGCTGGTGAACGGCGTCTACGCCAAGTCGATTGACGGCATCAATATCGTCCCCACCTTTGTGCTGACCCCGCTCGTCTATCTCGGCGGGGTCTTCTACTCGGCGCAGGCGCTTCCCGGGTTCTGGGGTACGCTCACCAAGTTCGACCCCGTCTTCTATATTATTAACGGCTTCCGCTACGGTTTTCTGGGTACGTCTGACGTACCCATTCTCCTCTCGGCGGGCATCCTGTCTCTCTCCGCGCTCATCCTGCTCGCTATCGCTTGGTATCTCATCGAGACCGGCCTCGGCTTGCGGCAGTGAGCTTTGCATCAGCCTCGTTTTGTTGTATATT
>JAJXYL010000029.1 GCA_021780575.1 bacterium | reverse complement strand
TGGCCATTCCAAGCATCGACTTCTGCAGGAGCCGCAGACCAAGCGGCCACCGCAACTGCTACTACTCAAACCACTAATACCGTATCAACCACTACTATGCCTACAGCAACCCAGCTTTCAATAAAAGACGAGGTCGTCGGTACCGGCGCTGTTGCCGCTGCAGGCGACAGTGTGACGGTGAATTATGTTGGCGCACTCACGGACGGCACCGTTTTTGACGCGTCTGCCAATCACGGCACTACCGGGTTCACCTTTACTCTCGGGGCGGGGCAGGTTATCAAGGGGTGGGATGAAGGCATCGTCGGGATGAAGGTGGGAGGGAAGCGCACGCTCATCATTCCCGCATCGCTCGCCTATGGCGACCAGGCGATTGGAAATGTTATTCCGGCAAACGCCACGCTCGTATTCGAAGTGGAGTTATTAAAAGTGCAGAAGCCGACCCACTAGATCGGTGTAAGAAATAAAAATGGGCGCGAACTGTTACAGTTCGCGCCCATTCTGTTTTCGTCCCTCCTCCTTAGTATGGACTTTTTTGAAGGACCCGCAGGCCGCCGTAGCCGGAGAAGAGGCTTAAGACCTCTAGCCCACAGCTTTCGAAAGCGTATGTTTTGTCGCTGCCGATTGGTCGCACGACGCCGGTGTAGATCCGACACGCACGTTCTGCCTCGTCAACTGCAGCGAGTTGCTTCTCGCTCACGCTATCCCCGGGAACGATATAATTGAGTCGGAGCTTATCACTCGCAAGCCACCGGTCCGGGACGGACTGTTTGTGGGCGACGATCGTTTCCTCCTCACCGCCGGGCAGCGAGACCCCGATTTTTACCGCTGGGCCGACGCTGGCACATGCGCCGAGCACCATGGCAGCGATTGCCAGCATGGCGATCCGACACAGCTTCACCATAAAGACCTCCTTTTCGGAATCGACTCGAAATGAGCCGATTTAAGACCGCTGTTATTCAGGGTACTCCATTTTATTAGTTTGTCAAGTCTCTTGCAGTACGTTAAGGTGGAAGCCATGAGCGCAATCGACTTCACTATAGAAAGGCGAACAGCGCGCGGGGCCGCCCGTGCCGGCACGATCACGACGCCGCACGGCATTATCCGCACTCCCGCCTTCGCTCCGGTAGGCACGAAGGCAAATGTCAAAGGCGTCTTGCCGGACCAGCTTGCAAAACTCGGCGCCGACGTCGTGCTCGCGAATACCTACCATCTCTATCTCCAGCCGGGTGAGGAAATTGTTAAAAGCGCCGGCGGTCTTGGGAAATTCATGGGATGGCAGGGCCCTACGATGACCGATTCGGGTGGCTTCCAAGTATTCTCGCTTGGTGCCGCCTTCGGTAAGACTATTTCTAAATTCGTACGAGAAGAATCGCCAACGGAAGAATCAGTCGCCGTGTACGACGCCGACGTCGCAAGCCAGCACGGCCAGCTCGCGGTCATTGATGATGAGGGGGTTTCTTTCACTTCCCATCTTGACGGCTCGCTCCACCGCTTTACTCCCGAGCGATCGGTCGAGATCCAGCACGCCCTCGGTGCAGATATTTTTTTCGCCTTTGACGAGTGCACGGCGCCGACTGAGCCGTACGACTATCAGCGCGAGGCGATGGAACGCACGCACCGCTGGGCGGAACGTTCGCTGAAGGCGCATCGGCAGAACCTGGATGCCGCGCGTAGACAGGCTATCTTCGGTATCGTGCAGGGTGGGCGGCATGAAGATTTGCGTGCGGAATCGGCGCGCTCCATCACTGAACTCGGTTTTGACGGCATCGGCATCGGCGGATCATTTTCAAAAGAAGATATGCGGGGGGCGCTCTCGGCCGCAGTTGCCGAGCTTCCCGCAGAGTTGCCGCGCCATTTTCTTGGTATCGGGGAGCCGGGCGATATCTTAGAAGGTATCGCGAATGGTATGGACCTCTTCGACTGCGTCGCGGCGACACGGCTTGGCCGTCACGGCTCCCTCTACACGAGGCGGGGGCTCATCCATATAAAGAATGAGAAGTACCGTAGCGACCTCACCCCGCTGTCAAAAGATTCTTATTTTACGTTGGCGTATGTCTCACACCTCTTCCGTTCGGGTGAAATGCTGGGCGCCGTTATCGCTTCAATGCATAACGTCAGCTTCATCCTCGATCTCGTTGCTGGAGCGCGACAGGCTATTCTTGATGGACGGTTCGACGATTATCGTGCAAACTTCGTAAGTATTTTCTATGGCTAATTTCAAGCTCCATTTACCGTTTCAGCCTGCTGGCGATCAGCCGAACGCTATTACGGTTCTCACGGAAGGGCTCAGGAGGGGTTTGCGGCATCAGACGCTCTTCGGTGTAACCGGAAGCGGGAAGACGTTCACCGTGGCAAATGTCATTGCGAAAAACGATAAGCCGACCCTCGTCCTTGCACACAACAAGACGCTCGCTGCCCAGCTCGCGCAGGAGTACCGCGAATTTTTCCCTGAAAACGCCGTACACTACTTTGTCTCATACTACGACTACTATCAGCCGGAAGCCTACATCGCGCACTCGGACACGTACATTGAGAAGGAGGCGATGATTAACGCCGAGATAGACCGCCTGCGTCACGCGGCGACGCAGGCGCTCCTCACACGCACGGATGTCATCATCGTCGCGTCTGTTTCCGCCATTTACGGTCTCGGATCGCCTGAAGCGTATGAGAAAGTGCATGTAAAGATAGAGAGGGGCACGACGGAGAATCGAGCGGCGCTTATCCGCAAGCTCATCGGTATCTATTTCGAGCGGACGAACGCCGACCTGAGTCCAGGGCAGCTGCGCGCCATCGGCAACTCGCTTGAGTTCATGCCCGTCAACGAACGCGCAATCTATCGCGCCACTTTCAGTGGCGACACTATTACGCACATCGACCAGCTCGACCCGGTCTCGCGTGCGAAACTTGCGGAGCCAAAATCGGTGTTCGTTTTCCCAGCAAAACATTTCATCACGAATGAAGACGAGCGTGACCGCGCAATAGAGGACATCAAGGCGGAGCTTAAGGAGCAGCTCGCGAAGTTTAAGCGGGAAGAGAAGCCGCTTGAACACGAGCGCCTCAAGCGCCGCACGCTCCACGATCTCGCGCTTATCCGCGAACTTGGCTATACGAGCGGCATTGAGAACTACTCGCGCCACTTCGATGGACGGAGTCCGGGAGAGCCGCCGCACACACTCCTTTCATATTTCCCGCACAAGAAGGACGGCTCCGCAGACTTTCTTACCGTCATCGATGAATCGCACGTTACCGTCCCGCAGATAGGCGGCATGTATGCGGGCGACAGGTCACGCAAGGATGTTCTAATCGAATACGGTTTCCGTTTGCCGAGTGCGCGCGACAATCGCCCGCTCCGCTTTGAAGAATTTGAGGCCCGTATCGGACAAGTGGTGTATACAAGCGCGACACCCGGGCCGTATGAGAAAGCGCATTCTGAGCAAGTGGTAGAGCAGGTTATCCGCCCGACCGGCCTTATTGATCCCGAGCTCATAGTGCGCGGCGTGAGCGAGACAGGACGGTATCCCGGGCAGATAGCTGACTTCATCAGTGAAGCGGGGGACGTTATCAGGCGCGGCGGTCGTGCGCTCGCGACAACTCTGACGAAACAGATGGCCGAAGACCTCGCCGCATTCCTGCGCGAGAAGGGAATAAAGGCCGAGTATCTCCACTCAGACGTGAAAACGATAGACCGTATCGATATTCTCACCAAGTTCCGTAAGGGCGGTTTCGATATCCTCGTTGGCGTAAACCTCTTGCGCGAGGGTCTCGACCTACCTGAGGTCGAGCTCGTCGGTATCTTGGACGCTGATAAGGAAGGCTTCCTGCGAAGCGAAACATCGCTTATTCAAACCATTGGCCGCGCGGCACGCAATGTGCTCGGCCGCGTGATTCTCTACGCCGACACTATGACGGGCTCTCTTGACCGTGCTATTGGCGAGACGAACCGCCGGCGCGCGCTTCAAGTGGCGTACAACGAGAAGCACGGCATCACTCCCATGACCATCAAGAAAGAGATTCACGACATCGCAGCCTCGATGCGCACCGAGCACCAGCGGACTATTGACGAGCTCCTTGTGCTGGATACGCTTGCATACAAGGACGACCCGAAAGAGTTTATCAAACGCAAAAGGGAAGAGATGGCCGAGGCGGTCGAGCAGCTCGACTTCGAGACGGCCGCTCTTATTCGGGATGAGATTCATACCTTAGAGGGTTCCGTTCCTAAAACTAAAAAGCCCCGCAAACGCAAGCCGCTTTCAGGGGGTTGACAGACACAGATTATCGTATTAACATACCAGAGTAGTACTTTCCAATTCCAGAGGAGAAAATCGTGAATGACGTTCACAAGGATAATTCGAGGGCGGGCCTGCTCATAATGGTCTTATTGATTTTGATGCTGGTTGCGGTCTCCGCCGCGCTCACCTTAACGCTCTACATGACCGGACAGGCGTACCAAGAACGCCTGGTCATCGATTACGGCGTTTCCGTCTGCCACGTCAAGGCCGATGAAATCAGAGCGGGCAAGGGGAGTCCAGCGCGCTCGTCCTGGTCGGACATGCAAACGGCCTGTCTGGCCGGCGTGACCGAAGACGCAAGGCGCGAAGCTTGGTCGGCGGTGAGACTGCGATAGACATCGTCTGTCTTCAAAAGGGCACCCCGCAGGGTGCCCTTTCTCATTTCTAAACGGACTCGTTTCTGTGCTACACTCGTTCCGTACCTGCCCCGCCATGGGCAGGAATTCTGCATGAAGAAACCCTCAGCAAAAGAAACACACGCCCACAAACACGGAAGCGACTGGCTTACCGTGAAGGGGGCGCGCACCCATAACTTGAAGAATATCTCGGTGGAGATGCCGCGAGGCGCGATGACGGTTATTACCGGCCTCTCGGGGAGCGGGAAATCTTCGCTCGCATTCGACACAATCTTTGCCGAAGGACAGCGGCGCTACGTCGAGTCGCTCTCTGCATACGCACGCCAGTTCCTTAATCAAATGGCGAAGCCGGACGTGGATGAGATAACCGGCCTCTCCCCGGCGATTTCTATAGACCAGAAGAGCCGATCGAACAATCCGCGTTCGACAGTCGCCACCGTCACTGAAATTTACGATTATTTACGGGTACTCTACGCGCGCGCCGGTCAGCCGTACTGCATCCATCACGACGTCCCTATCGTGCGGCTTTCGAAAGAAGAAATGATTAAGATGATCTTCGCGCGCGTCGAAGCGAAACGGTCGACGACGAGCTCGAGCGTGATGGGCGTCGCGGTCGATAAAAGTGCGGTCACTATCTATGCGCCAGTGGTCGTTGGCAGGAAGGGAGAGTACTACCAGATGCTCTATGATCTCCTCGGCAAAGGGTATGAGCGGGTTGTCATCGACGGTAAGGAACAGTCGCTGCGTGAAAAAATCACGCTGGACAGAAACAAGCGGCACGATATCGATGCTGTCGTGGATAGCATTTTTGTCTCCGAGTTCGCCCGCTCGACGCAGGGCGCGCGCGAACGGCTTTCGGAGGCGCTCGAACTCGCGCTCAAGGAGGCGAATGGCCTGGTGAAGATCCGTCATGCTGACGGTACGTTGGAGACGCTCTCGTCTAAGTTCATTTGTCCGGAGGACGGCGCCTCCTTTCCCGAAGTGGAGCCGCGTCTTTTCTCCTTCAACTCGCCCTACGGTGCGTGTCCGACCTGTCACGGCCTTGGGACAGAGTCGCTTTTTTCTGAAAAAGCGTGTCCAGTCTGCGAAGGGAAGCGCCTGCGTCCTGAAGCATTGCGCGTATACCTCAAGAGCAGGGAGGACAAGACACTTGGCAAGTCCATCGTGGATTTCACCAACTTTTCCATCAGGGAGGCGAAAGAGTTTGTCGATGCTATAGAGCTTTCAGAAATGAAAAGAGATATCGCGGCACCTATTCTGAAAGAAATCGATAGCCGCCTCACCTTTATGCTGAATGTCGGCTTGAACTACCTCACCTTGAACCGCTCGGCTGCCACCCTTTCGGGCGGCGAGAGCCAGCGCATCCGGCTTGCCTCACAGCTCGGCAGCGGGCTCACCGGCGCCCTTTACGTACTTGACGAGCCGACCATCGGCCTGCATCAGCGAGACAATGATCGTCTCATCAAGACCTTGCTTGTCTTGAAAGAGCTCGGCAACACGATTATCGTCGTTGAGCACGACGAGGACACGATTTATTCTTCTGATTATATCGTGGATGTTGGCCCGGGTGCCGGTATCCACGGCGGTACTATCGTCGTCTCTGGCTGGTTGGACGATCTCCTGACCGCGAAGAAAAACGACAGCGGCTCTCGCACGCTCTCGTATCTGCGGCAAGAAAAGGAAATTCCCTTACCCGAAGAGCGCCGTACAAGCGAAAAGGGGTGGCTCAAGGTGCGTGGCGCAACCCTGCATAACCTGAAGAACCAGAACGTCGATGTCCCCCTCGGGAAACTCGTCTGCATCACCGGCGTATCGGGGAGCGGTAAGTCAACCTTCCTGTACGACATATTGCACCGAAATATCGCCGCACGTGCGGCACGTCGCGAAGCGAAGCTGGAACACGTGGCATCTTTGACCGGGACCGAATACGTCAGTCGCACAATTCTTATCGACCAGTCGCCCATTGGCCGTACCCCGCGCTCTAACCCAGCGACGTATACCGGCGCCTTCACCCACATTCGCGACCTCTTCGCCGCCACACCGGAGGCGAGAGCGAGAGGGTGGAAGCCGGGGAGGTTTTCTTTTAACGTTCCCGGCGGCCGCTGCGAAGCGTGCCAGGGCAACGGCTCCATCGCGGTAGAGATGCACTTCCTCCCGACTGTCTACGTGACCTGTGACATTTGCCTCGGCAAACGCTTTATGAAGGAAACGCTCGAGGTCACCTTCCGTGGGAAGACCATTCACGAGGTGCTCCAGATGACGATAGAAGAGGCGGAGAAGTTTTTCGGCGACATTCCGGCGATCGCGGACCGTTTGGCGAGCCTCAACGCGACCGGGCTCGAGTACCTCACTCTTGGACAAAGCGCGACGACGCTCTCCGGCGGTGAAGCGCAGCGGGTCAAGATAGCGAGCGAACTCTATCGCTCGATGACGATGAAAACCCTGTATCTCCTCGACGAACCGACGGTCGGCCTGCACTACGAGGACGTGGCAAAGCTCATCGAGATACTCCAGGAGCTCGTGCGGCGCGGCAATACCGTTGTCGTCATCGAGCACAACCTCGACCTCATCAAGAGCGCAGATTATATAATTGATTTCGGCCCTGAGGGCGGGGAGGGCGGAGGGAAGGTTATTGCGAAGGGTACGCCGGAAGAAGTCGCGGATGCTGACGGTTCCTACACCGGCGAGTACTTAAGCAAAGCACTGCGGCGACACCATGCAAAGAAACGAACTGAGTAATTA
>JAJXYL010000033.1 GCA_021780575.1 bacterium | reverse complement strand
GTGCCGATATAGCAAAGGACGCTCGCGAGCGAGAGCCAACCCCAGTCCTGGCCACGATCCACAACAAGCACCAGGCTTGAAATGGCCCCTGAGAGGAGTACCGCGCCGAACCAGTCGAAAGTGCCGCGTTCCCCGGGTCGATCGTGCGGCAAGAAGAGCAGGGTCATAACGAGACCGGCAATACCAATGGGCAGATTAATGTAAAAAATCCAACGCCAGGAAAAATTGTCGACGAGATAGCCGCCGAGCAAGGGGCCGATGACTGCGGATACGGCAAACGACGAGGACCAGATGCCGAGCGCCTGGGCGCGCGCCTTTGGGTCAGTAAACGATTTTGCGATGAGTGACATTGCCGTCGGATATACGGCAGCACCGACGAGCCCTTGCAGGACGCGGAAGAAGACGAGTGACCCGAACCCCCAGGAAAGACCGGCGAGCATGGAAACGACGATGAAACCGACGAAGCTCCAGAGATAGATGATGCGATTCCCGAAAAGATCACCGAGTTTCCCGAACACGGGGACGAAAATGGCGTTACTGATGATGTATGCGGTCGCGATCCAGGCCGCCGTGGTGACCGTGATACCGAAGTCAGTGATGATCTTCGGCAGGGCGAGGTTCACGACGGTGCGATCGAGACCGATGAGGAGCGTACCAACCATCACGGTGGTCAGCACGAGCCAGGGATGGCCCGTGAGCCTATGAGCCTTCCCTCCTTCAGCAGCATCTTTCATTGCACATTATCTTGTGTGAACCCACATGCGCGCGGACATCCCGTTCTTCAGTTGCGTATAGGTGCTGGTATCGAAACGCGCCTTGATATCGAATTGCTGGGTCTCGCGCTGGCTTGAGATGTTGAAGACGATGCCGGACTGATTCGATGTCGGAGCAATTTCGTCGACGACGCCGGTGAATGACTCGCCCCCAAAGGCATCAACGGTAAAGGTGACTGGATCCCCGATCTGTATCTGGGCCAGGCCTTTCGTCTCGTCGATTCTCCCTACAACGCGCAACTGCGTCGGGTCAATCATCTCCACAACGGAGACCCCCGGCGCTATTTGCGCCCCGATAGTGTCGTTTACTTGTACGATGAGGCCGGCAACCTTCGTCTTCACCACCTCCGTACCGACAAGGGCAACGGGAGTGTTCGCAGGAAGAATGTCTCCCTCATTCACATAGACAGCGTTGAGGCGCCCGGGCAACACGGGGGAAAGATTGATGAGGGGCGCCGAAATGGAAGCTGTATCAATAGCGACTTCCCTGCTTGCAGAGATGAGGTAGGCCGTGATGCCGGCAGCTGCGACAATAAAGAGCGCGGAACCGCCGAAGATCATGAGGCGGCGTCGCAATTCTGGCGGGACAGTGGTCTGTGGCATATACAGGATTGATTATAGAGGGCGCGCTCCGAAGGCGAGCACCGTGTCTTTTGCAGTGAGTCCAGAGATGATCTCGGTCGTGCCGCGCGCGCTCTCAATGCCGGTAGTCACGGGCATCTGAACGGCGCCCTTCGCGGTTTTTACATACACGAACTTCTGATTCCCGTTCGTTATGATGGCGCTCGTCGGCACAAGAAGCGCTGCCTCCTTGGTCGCCGTAATGATGCGCAAATTCGCCGAAAGGCCCGGTTTCAGACGTTCGTCGTCGGTAAGAAAGGTGACCGTGACGCCGTAGGAGGCAACGCCGGAGTTCATGTTCGCCGCCGGATCAACGGTCGTGACCGTTGCATCAAACGTGACGCCCGGATATGCGGCGAACGTTACTTCGACCTTATCGTTCGCTTTCACTTTCGCGATGTCAGCTTCAGAGACTTGTGCGTCTGCCTGGTATTTGCCATCTGCAATCATTGAAACGAGCGGAACGCCGGGAACAACGGTCTCGCCGAGATTCGCGTTCTGTGCGGTGATAGTGCCGGAAACGGGCGCCATAATAAAGGTCTGTGCCGCCACGGCCTCCGCAGCGTCCACCGAGGCCTGCGACGCGTCGACGGCGGCCTTTTGCGCCGCGATATCGTTCTCTGTGGCTCCCGCCTGCGCGAGAACGAGGGTTCCGTCTGCCACCTTATATGCGGTCTCGGCAGAAATAAGAGCCGACAAAGCGGCGGAGACGTTCAAGCGTCCCGCGTTTATGCTCGCCTGGTACCCGGTAAAGGTCGTGGCTCCGATGTAACCGGCCTGTTGGGCGTAGACAAGGGCCGCCGTAAGATCATCGAGGAATGAGGCGACGCTCTGCAGAGTGGCTTCGGACGAGGTCGCGAGATTCTCGGTATCGCCGGTCGCGGACGTAAGGGCGGTGCGCCATGCGGAGAGCATCGGCTCAAGCGCGAGACGCTCATCCTCAACGCGGCCGACGATCGAGTTTGTCGCGGTCGGTGGCGAGATGATCAACTGTATGCCCGGGTTCGTCGGATTGGTAAAGAGCTGGTCAGCTTTCCCGTGCACCGCGTCATCGGCGTTCGTGTATGCCGCCGCGAGCGCGTTTGCGAGGGCATCTTTTGCCTGGGCGACGGCCGTTTCATTTATCGCGAGTTGTTCGGGGCGTGTCCCGGCCGTAAGCGAATTGAGTTTCGCCTGCTGGGCCTCAAGGTTCGCTTTCGCGAGAGCAACGGCGGCTGCCTGGCTGGAGGCGTCGAGGGTCACGAGCGTCTGCCACGCTTCTACGTGGTCACCGACACTGACGAGTACCGACGCGATGCGGCCGGACGACTGGAAGGCGAGATCCGTGCTGTGCGCGGCCTTTACCGCGCCTGAAACATCCACCTCTTCGGTAATCGGGCCGACAGCCACTGGCACGTAACTCCCCGACGGCGAGGCCGTCGTGGCATACCACGAGAGCCCGATGACAACGGCGCCGACGGCAAAAGCGCCCCCGAGCGCTACGGACGGCTTCGAGAGGACGGTAAGAATGGAAATAAATCGTTCGCGCATACAAACCGTACAATTACTTAGGTAGTCGAACTATATCAGACGGCCGTCTCCTGCGCAACCGCGACGGAGACGGCATCGGCCGTGCGCATCAAAACGCTTTTTGTTATACTTGCACCCACTTACTCATTAATGAAACCGGCTATGGCTCATACACCACTGCAAGAAGGAGCGCATGTTCCCGAGATTGTCTTCAAGACCCGCGTTCGCGACGAGTCTATCGGCGGCGAGAATCCGTACCGCTGGCAGGACGTCTCGTCAAAGGAGATATTCAGGGGAAAGAAAGTGGTCGTCTTCGGCCTTCCGGGCGCCTTCACGCCGACCTGCTCCACCACGCACGCCCCTGGCTTTGAGGCCGCTTATGACGAGATGAAGAAGCTTGGCGTCGACGAGATCTACTGCCTCTCGGTCAACGACGCATTCGTTATGAAGCAGTGGGCGGACAAGCTCGGCATCACGAAAGTGAAGATGCTTCCCGACGGCAATGCGGCGTTTACCAAGAAAATGGGAATGCTCGTAAAGAAAGAGAACCTCGGCTTCGGAGAACGCAGCTGGCGCTACTCCATGCTCGTTGACGACGGCGTGATTCAAAGGCTTTTTATCGAACCTGGACTCTCCGACGACTACCCTGACGATCCGTTCGAAGTGTCGGGCGCGGAGACTATGCTTAGCTACCTGAAAGAGAACGCCCGCTAGGGGCTTTATTCCTGGACCATATATACGCCGATAAAATCGGCCCCGGCCTGCGTCACCCCTTGCATACCCCCCAGGGGTATGCTAGAGTATTCCCGTCAATAATTATGCACCACATGACGACTTCAAAGACTGACCTTATAAATCGCCTGTCCCGAATCGAGGGCCAGGTAGGCGCCCTGAAACGCGCGCTCGAAACCAACGAGAACGCGGACTGCGCGCGCATCTTGATTCAGGTGAAGGCGGCGAGCGCTGGACTGAAGCGCTTCGCTGAAGCGTTCTCTCGGGCGTATGCGAAGCGCTGCGTCGTTGAGCAGAAGGATTCTGCGCGCTTTGCGACCGAACTCGACACCATTATCAGCTCCGTCTATTCCCTTTCCTAAACATGTTCGGATTTTCCTTCGGCCCCAAAAGCGTTTCCGTCACCGATGCCTACGAAAAACTCGGTACGGATGGACACTGCCTTCTTGATGTGCGGACGCGCAGCGAGGTACGCGACGTGGGCGTACCCGGCGCGCTCAACATCCCTCTCGATCGATTGGAGGCGGAAGCTCACCGGCTCTCGGCGTATACCTCGATTCACGTTATGTGCCGCTCGGGCGGCAGAAGCTCTATGGCGACAAACCTCCTGCACGGTCTCGGCATGACACACGCTGAGAATGTTTCAGGCGGCATCCTTGCGTGGCAAGCAGCCAACTTGCCGACAAAATAGCCGCGCTTGCCTATGGAAACCGTCCCGTTTCAATCTCCGCGCGGATGCCTCTCATACCTCCTTGTCGATATGGTGACTCGCGAAGCCGCCCTTATTGATCCTACCCAAGAAATCGAGACCGAAACATACCTCGCCGTGCTTGCGAAACGCGACGCGCGCCTTACATATGTCGTTGAGACGCACACACACGCCGACCACATCTCCTCTGCGCCAGATATCGTGAAGAGAACGGGGGCACGGCTGGTGCGCCACGCGCACGCCCCTTCCCCGCACAAAGATCTCGCTGTCGTTGGGGGAGAGCGGCTGACGCTTGGCGGGACAGAGTTGTCTATCATCGCGACGCCTGGTCACACGGACGAAAGCATTTCTATCGCTGCAGATGGCGCAGTGTTCACGGGAGACGCACTCCTTATCGGCGGAACAGGCCGTACCGACTTCCAGGCGGGCAGCAGCGAAGCGCTATACGACTCGCTCCACACGACGTTCGGATTACTTTCAGACGACACTGCTGTCTACCCCGCTCACGACTACCAAGGCCGCACGTCATCGACCATCGGTGCGGAAAAGGAGTCTAACCCCCGCTTCGCGCTCACGCACGATGACTTCCTTGCGACGATGGACGCGCATCACCCGCCGAAGCCGGAACTATTCGATGCGGCGATAGCCGCGAACAGCCTCTAAGGGGTTTCCGTTGATTTTGAGTTAGAAACGACAACTGAAAATATCCCAACTCTCCTGCTCGTTATCGGCAAGTGTTTGTAACCGGTCTTGTTCCTTCTGCGTCTGGAGCTGAGACTGCAATAACCTGGCCAGAGCTCGATTCGAGACGCAAAACGCACAGGCGCTTCCTTTTTTATTTGAAAATCAAGGCGCGAAGAATAGGCGTCCGTTTAAGAAAATCTATACCGAAGAAATCAAGTACCGCGTAGCTCGCGAGTATGAGGAAAAGTCCGGCTGGTATTGGGGCAATCAGGATGCCGAAGCCGGAAAGAACCGTTGCGAGCACTACTGAGAAGCACAACGAAAGACCGAGTGCTTTACTTGGAGCGATCTTCCACCCATGTTCCTGCGTCCGTAACGCCAGAAGCGTCCCTGCTGAAAAATAGATGAGTGCAGTAAATACTACCGTCCTCAGAGTATCTATTGTGTAGCCGAGGGAATGCGCGAGGCCATACATGAGCAGCACTAACAGGAAAGGGATTAGCGAGATAAGCGCCGCGCCCATAACCAAGGAACGAACGTTCCATCTCGCCGGCACCGTAAGCGGCTTAGTGGTATCGGTGGCAATCGAAATAACCACAAAATCATTCGCAAAAAGTATCAACACGCCCAGTAGCGGAGTCAGAATGTACGATTGCGTCATGAAAAAGACGAGTGTCGTAATAAGCAGCACCTCGATTGATTTCACTACTTTATTCAACACCCAGGTGTGGATACGCAAATACACACTACGGCTGATGCGTACGGCCTCCTGCACGCCTTCGAGGCCCTGGCTCGTGAGAATGAGGCTCGCCGATTGCTTGGCCACCTCTGCGGCGCTCTCTACCGCGATCCCCACCTCCGCCTGGCGCAACGCCGGCGCATCGTTCACGCCGTCTCCGGTCATCCCAACGGAATGGCCCGCTTTCTGCAGAGCGGTAACAATGGCGAGCTTATCCTCGGGATAAGCTTCCGCGCAGACTGAGCCGGTGAATGCGAGATCTGAGTTCTCTTTCAATTCTTTCGGCGTAAAAACTTCTCCGGTAAGCCCAAGTTCCGAGGCGATGGCCTTAGCGGTAAGCAATCCATCACCCGTAATCATCAGTACGCGAACACCCAGCGCTTCAAGCTCCTTGATGAGTTGCGGTGCGTCCGCCCGTATGGGATCAGCGAGGCCGATAAGTCCGACGCATTCGCGTGTACTCCCGTGTTCCATAACCACCGCAAGCACGCGCAACCCACGGGCACTCATACCGCCAACGGCAACCAGAGCATCTTCCCGCAGCAATGTCTGGTCGGTTAAAAGGACAGACGGCAAGCCCTTCTCAACCCTCACGTCAACGCCATCACAGGTGACGGTGGCTTCGGTGCGCTTTGTGGTGAAATTGAACGGCGTGAAAATACGGCGTGAGCGCGCGTGAATATTCCTCCCGCTAGCGTAGCGCAATATCGCCCGGTCAATAGCATCTTCGTCTGATTCATCGCTCGCCGCGGCGGCGAGCGATAGCAACTCTTCCTGCGTATGCGCACCAAGCGCAGCGACCTCAGAAACAGCGAGTCTGTTTTGCGTCAGCGTTCCGGTCTTATCGCTACAGAGCACATCCATGCTTGCGGCCTCCTGCACCGCAGCGAGCCTTCGAACCAAGACGCTCCCCCCTTCCCGCGTACTTAACTGAAGCGCTCCGTAGCTTTGAGCGACGATAAACATCGTCGGGAAAGCTACGGGGACTGAAGTGAGTAACAGGACGATGACGAAATTTATAATCTGCAGCGTCTGAACGTGGGCCAGCGCGCCGAACAAGACGACGATGACGGCCACAAGAACATTCACCATGAATAAATAGCGGATAACCTTCGAGACGATCTTTTCCATGTGGGTTGGCGGATGCGCGACTTCAAGAAGTTCGGTCGTCTTGCCAAACTTAGTGCTTTTGCCAATGGCGGTAACGCGTGCCGTCGCTTCGCCACGCCTTACGATTCCCCCCGAATAGATCTCCTCTCCCGCGGGAATATCCTGGGGCAACGATTCTCCCGTGAGAAGCGAGAGATCGACGCTTAGGTTCCCTTCAAGGAGACGGGCATCTGCGGCAATGACATCGCCCGTGCGCAAACGCACCACATCTCCGGGCAATAGCTCCCGTGCCGGCAGCATGCCCCACGTACCATCGCGGAAAACGCGCGCGGTCACCTGGATAGTACGGCTTAGGGTGGCGAGCGCCGCATCGGCCGAGTGTCGCTGATAAATGTAAATGAGGGAATTGATAACCAGCAGGGCGGCAATGAGAAAGCTTTCTAAGGTATTCCCCGAAATCGCGCTAACGACGATCATTGTTTCCATGATCCAGGCGAGCGGACTCCAGAAGTTTTGTATATACAGGAGAAAAAGATTCTCTCGCTTCTGGGGCAATTCGTTGTAGCCAAATTCGGAACGAAGCCTTACGAGATCGCCTTCTTCGATCCCTCTTTGATTCAAAAGTTCTGACCCGATCATTCTTTATAGAATACTATAAACACGCCTCTCGACACGATGACCTTCTCTTTCAAGAAACTTGGTCAAAAAAATAAATTCCCGCAAAAGCCGTTCTCTCGAGTGGCTTTTGCTTACGTGATGCCGAGCGGTACTGTACTGGCCCCAATGGGGGACGGTACTGGTTTCTGACGTCACAACCGTGTTGCGGGGGCCGGAATCGAACCGGCGTCTGGAGGTTATGAGCCTCCCGAGGTACCTCTCCTCTACCCCGCTATGTAAATACTATACCTATTTGGAAACGCTCTGCAACCTACAGGGCCTTAAGCTCGCGGAAGATG
>JAJXYL010000006.1 GCA_021780575.1 bacterium | reverse complement strand
TTCCGATCTGTCAAAGGTCAAAAGAAACCCACCCCTTTCAGGGTAGTAGAGCCATACTATAGGAGGTACCGAGGGGCGTCAATAGCCCGAAAGGCCAGTCCGCATACGCTATCAACATTGCATACGAGAGAGGAGGGCGTATGATGGAGCGAGCCGTCACCCTTGCCCATGAACACACGATCGCAAGAACGTGTCATTGTGTCCGTCGGAGGTTCTCTTATTGTTCCTGATGGAATTGATGCTGAATTCCTCACCCACTTCAAGACACTCATTCTTGAAAAGGTGCAGCGGGGTTTTACCTTCTCCATTATTACGGGCGGCGGAAAGACTGCGCGCCGCTACCAAGACACTGCAGGTGCTATCACACCGCTCTCACAGCACGACCTTGATTGGCTCGGTATTCATGCGACGCGCCTCAACGCGCAGCTTCTGCGAAATATTTTTTCCGGGTACGCGCTCCAGCAGATTATCCGGAACCCGACTATCGACATTGAGGCACATGATCCCATCATCATCGCGGCCGGCTGGCAGCCCGGCTGTTCGACCGACTACGATGCTGTGCTTATCGCGAAAAATCTCGGCGCGACGCGCCTCGTGAATCTTTCAAATATCGATTATGTGTATGACAAGGACCCGGTGAAAAATCCCGATGCGAAGAAGATAGAAAAAATATCCTGGGCGGAATTCCGCAAGCTGATTCCCGCAACCTGGGATCCGGGACTCTCCTCCCCATTTGACCCCGTTGCCGCTAAAGAAGCGGAATCGCTCGGCCTTGAGGTCGCCATAATCAACGGCGCGCACCTTAAAGAGTTTTCAAACTACCTCGACGGCAAGCCGTTCGTCGGAACGGTTATTTCTTAATAGAAAACTTAGCCCCAAGACCGTCGTGACAGCTGTCTGCCAGGCAATGTATAGGGTTGGTAAGAATGGTAGGAATATCCCTCTGCTGGACAAAAGTTCGGCATCGGCATTCCAATCGTGATTCATGACTACATAAGCGACAACGGCTCCTGTAGCGATAACAACGAAATATTGCATCCAATCCATTCTCTGGAAAAGGACACTGAAGGCGACACAGAGTATTAATGCTCCCACAAAACCTGCGAGTGCAAAACTAATATCTCTTGGCACAATTAGATGAATAAAAATAGTAGGTACTGAAAAATAAGCGACCGTGTAGCTCAAAATAGAGGCGATGGACCACAAAATAATCCTGAATATAATTCGGGCGACCGGTAGCACATATATGAAGAACGCTCCTGTGACGAGTCCGTAGACGAGGCCCGGAAGGACGAGGATGCTGAAAAAATCATTTGCCTGGGGATTGGTGGTGAAAAGTAATGCGTTGATAACCCCTGACAAAAGACCTGCTATAAATAGTAAGAAAACATTTTTCATTCCTTAATTGTAGCAGAAATGGGTTATTTCTTAGCGAACCACTTAGCAATCGGAATAAGGAGCGGAGCGGAGCGGGCGATGGAAGAGAAGGTGCCGATGACGATGCCCACGAGCATTACGAGGGCGAAGTTGCGGGTCGCGGGAGCACCGAGGAAGATGAGCACGGTGAGGGCGAGTGCGACGGTGAGGGCGGTGTTGATCGAGCGCGTCATGGTCTCGTTGATGGACTTCCCTATCGTGTCTTCAAACGATTCTTTGAGGCCAAGCTTTTCATTGCGCGCAAGATGTTCGCGGATGCGGTCGAAGATAACAATGACATCGTTCACGCAGTAGCCGAGGAGGGCGAGAAGAGCGACCACAAAGAGCGAGTCTACCTCGGCGCCAGTGAAGTGGCAGTAGGCGGCATAGAAGCCGGTCGGGACGATGATGTCGATGGCGAGCATCGCGACAACGGTGAGTCCGTAGCCCCAGCTCGGCACCGGTCGCGACACCTTGCGGAAGGCGAAGGCGATGTAGAACACGATGACGAGCATCACGGCGAATATCGCCCAGAGCGCCTTGTTGGTAAACTGGCTCCCGAGCGCGGGGCCGACCGACGTATACGCGAGCTCGGTCGTTGAGGCGTGTGAAGAAATCGCTGCGAGGACAGTGTCATGTTCGGCAGGCGTCATGGTACGTGTACGGATGGAAATGGCGTTCGTCCCCGACGAACGGATGGAGACGACGCCTAAAGGAAGGGCGGAAATCTGCTTTTCGATGTCAGCGAGTGCGGGGCGGCCCTGCGGATAACTTACCTGCATGAGAGAACCGCCGGTAAAGTCGATGCCAAGCGGGAGACCCCAGAGGAGAATGGCGCCGACAGCCCCTGCGAGAAACAATCCCGTAATCCAGAAGAAAAGCGATCGGTGGCGGATGATGTACATACGGTTATGCGTTATGGCCGCCCGATCCCATAAGGAACGACCACAGCCCTTCCTTATGTTCGGGGACGATGGCGAGCAAGAAAACGCGCGAAAGCGAAACGGCCGAAACAAAGGACGCGAGCACGCCGAGCACGAAGACAAGCGCGAATCCCTGCACGATGCTCGTCCCGAGCCAGAAGAGAATAATGCCGGAGATAATCATGGTGAGGTGTCCATCGCGAATGGCCGGCCACGCGCGGCTGAAGCCGATGTGCACCGCTTCGCGTGGCGACTTCCCTTCGCGCAGCTCCTCCTTGGTGCGTTCGAAAATGAGTACGTTCGCGTCGACCGCCATGCCGACCGAGATGATGAGCCCGGCGATACCGGACGCTGTGAGCGTAACCGGAATGACCTTAATGACCGAGAGCATGAAGGCGAGATACTCGGCGAGTGCAAGCGCGCTCACGATACCGGGAAGACGGTACCACCCAATCATGAAGAGGGCGACAATGATAAACCCGACAATGCCGGCGAATACCCCTGCGCTAATGGCTGCTGCGCCCAAGGTCGGACCAACGGACGAGCTGTTTTCAAGCTCGATTGGCACCGGAAGCGCGCCGAAATTAAGATTGCGTACAAGGTCGCGCGCTTCAGTTGCAGTGAAGCGACCGGTGATGGTCGCCTGTCCGCCGGGAATCGCCTCCTGAATAATGGGCTCTGAGATGGGCTGGCCATCGAGGAATATGGCGAGCGGCTGGCCGACATTCTCGCTCGTAATCTTCTCGAAGAGCTTTGCGCCGTCAGAATTGAAATTGAGGAGGACCTGCGGCGCCGCAAGTCCTGCCGTCGCGCCCGAACCGAATTCAAGCGCGGCGCTTGAGAGATAGCGGCCAGTAAGGCCCGTTGAAAGGTAGGTCGTCGCGGTCGTCGTGCCGGTCCTGGTTGTGGTCGCTAGCTTGAACTCGAGCGTGGGCGTCTCGCCAAGTGCGGCGACTGCCGCCTTGATATCGGTCACACCGGGAAGATCGACAATGAGACGGTCTTCCGTAACCCCGGAAAGAGCGCTCGCCTGTTCGGTCTGAACCAGCGGTTCAGCGACACCAAAAAGGTTCACACGGCGTTCGATAACGCCCTGGAGAGCCGAGAGCGCGTCAGAGCGCTCATCGGGGGGTGTTTGGCTCATGTCGGCCTTGTACACCAACTCCGTACCGCCGGCGAGGTCGAGACCGAGCTTAAAGTGGTACGCGCTATAGGGGTCCGCTTCAGTCGACCACACGAAGTAGGTAAGTAAAAACCCTGCAATGAGGGCAATGGCGGCAAACACCCGATAACGAGTCATGGGAGAGAGTATAGACCAAAATAGAAAAAAGCGAAGTCTTGCGCCTTTATTTATTTATTGCGCTTTCCATCTTCAGTTCTGCAGTGCCGTTTCCAAGCAACACGCCTACCTCCCACACGAGCAGTTCTTTTGTGCGCGAGGTGTCAGCAAGCGTGTCGTGGGGCTCAAGCCGAGACGCAATAGGTTCACCCGATCCGCCGATGAGTTCGGCGATGGGCGTGACTGACGCGTTGCATCCCGCACCGTATTGATAATCTCGCCCTTCCCGACCTTCTTCGAGGGTGGCTACCGCCCTATTGACCCGCACAATATAACGCACATGGGTGAAGTCGCGCGCCTGTTTTCCGTCACCTTTATGCGTGTTCAGGTTCCAGAGAAAGCAAGCAGTGCGCGCAATGTCTTAACCGCAATGGTAAGGTCGAGCCCGAAGGATCGATGCTTTAAATAATAAAGGTCTAACGAGAGCTTCCGCTCGGTTCGTATCACGTCTGCCGGGCCGCGCGGAGCGTCAAAATCGTGAATTTGCGCCCAGCCGGAAAGACCGGGAGCAATAAGATGTCGCATCCGGTACTGTGGTATAGCACGCTCGTACACTTCGGCTATTTTGGGGAGTTCGGGCCGTGGACCAATGAACGAGAGCTCGCCCTTGAGCACGTTCCAAAGCTGCGGTAGTTCATCGATGCGTGTTTTGCGAAGGATGCGCCCGAGCGCCGTCACTCGATTCTTCTTCTGGAGCTCCGGGTCACCGTGGTCATTGAAGAGCATGGAGCGCAATTTCATGATATGGAAGATGCGGCCGTTCTTGCCAATACGTTCATTCCAGATAAAGGGCGTGCCGCCCTGCAGAGACAGTAGGATCGCCGCGACCACGATGAAAGGAACTGCAATAACCGCTCCGGTAAGTGCCAGTGCGATATCAAACATGCGCTTGGCAGCGTCGTACAACATGTGACGCTTGGGTAGCGTCCCCAGGAGCCGGCCTGCGTCAAGATGCTGAAGAGGTACCCGATCGAAGATTTCTTCATAAAAAGAAGAGAAATCTAAAAAAGTGACTCCGCTCGCCATAAGTCCGTAGACGGTCGGCATGATGCGGGCAATGGCAGAATTGGAAGTGTCGACAACGACGGTCTGGGCTCCCGCTATGATGCCCTCGGTAATGGCCCTTCGCACATCGTCGTCGGATCCAGTGCCCGTTTCTACGTGGCCGGTGAACCGGATGAGGTAGCGGCCGTTCCCTTTCACTTCGTCATACAACTCAAGAACCGCGGGTCCCGAGCCAACGAGAAGCGCCGGTACGCGATTACTTTCTTTCATTTCGCGGTTCATACGATAAAAACGCCAGAGACTTTCGGCGATAATGGACACCCCAAGGTAGAGCATGAGGATTGTCTTCGGTGCGATTGAGAGCGGAAGAATGAAGAAAAGAATCGCGGCAATCGCCACGTTTGCTGCCTGCGCGCCAAGGATGCGTATGCCCATGACGCGCCGTATCGGCCTCGTCTGCTTTTCGTAAAGACCGGCAATATAAAAGACGCCGAGCGAAAGGAGAAACATCGGGAGAAACGGCACTAGGTTTGCCTCGAGGTAACCGGGCGATGGTATCGATAGGTTACGAATAAGGAGCGCCACCCAGAGCGACGCTATCAACATGAATAAATCTCCTAGAACGAGAATGGCCGTTTCGCGGCGGTCAAATGCCATAGATATGGATACTATAACGTGAAAACATATTGTACAGTTGCACCTATGGAGTCGCCTGCCAAAAAGAAGATACTCTTCGTCATAACCAAATCAAACTGGGGGGGCGCCCAGCGGTATGTCTATGACCTCGCCACGAGCTTGCCCAAAGAGCAGTTCGAGGTAGCGGTAGCGCTGGGAGGGATAGGTGAGCTGCAGAAAAAATTACACGCGGAAGGTATCCCTGTCATACACTTGAAAGGCGTCCAACGCGACCTTTCCGTGAGCGCCGACGCGAGCGGCTTTTTGTCTCTGTATAAGGCCATCCGGTTTTATGCTCCCGACGTGGTGCATTTGAATAGTTCAAAAGCGGGAGGACTGGGAGCCGTAGCGGCGCGCCTCCTCGGCGTACCGCGTGTCATTTTTACCGCTCACGGCTGGCCCTTTGCTGAAAAAAAAAGCACGGTATGGCGTCTGTTTGCGCTACTTGGGTCATGGGCAACAGCGTTGTTATCGCACGCCGTCATTGTCGTTTCAAAGAAAGAGCTGCTGCTTGGGAAGCGCATGCCGTTCTGTGGCGCCAAGATGCACCTAATTCACAACGGTATCCGCCTGCCGCTGTCGCTTGGTTCGGGAGAAAAAATCCGCAGCGCCTTTCCCCGGGGTGCGCACATTACCGGCACGGTGGGAGAACTGACGAGGAATAAAAACCAAATTGCCCTCATCGAGCAGGCGAGAAAGAACCCTGCTATGTATGTTGCCATCGTCGGCGAAGGCGAGGATCATTTGTATTTGAAGAAGAAAATAGAGGAATACGATCTCACGGCTCGGGTGAAGCTATTCGGATTCATATTTGCGAACGAAGTGCTGCGTGGCTTTGACGTGTTCGCGCTTCCCTCTCTGAAAGAGGGCCTCCCCTACGTGCTTCTTGAGGCCAGGGCGGCCGGTCTTCCCATTAGCGCAAACCGCGTCGGCGGCGTAGGCGACATCGTGGACGCGAAAGACATGAGCGACTTTTCTCTTGAACAGATGGTACGGAAAACCGTGGCGCTGTATCGCTAGCCACCCAGATATTCGTTTGCGCTTATGTCTCGCGTGCTTGCGCGGCTGTGGCGCGCGAGCGAGGTAACAATTCCGAGAATAGCGAATTCGAGCACGAGATGCGAACCGCCCGAGCTCATAAACGGTATCGTTTGTCCGGTCACCGGAAGGAGCCCGAGACTGATGCCGACATGTATCGCGATGTGCGCGGCAAAGAGAATGAGCGCGCCGAGTGTGAAAAACGCGTCAAAGTTGGTCGCGGCAACGCGCGCGATCTGCGCGAGCCGCAGAAAGAGGAGTGCGTATACGGACAGAAGAAGCACGACGCCGATAAAACCCCACTCCTCGGCAAACGCGGCGAAGATGAAGTCGGTTTGATACTCCGGCAGGAAACGCAGTTTGGACTGCGTCCCATAGCCGATGCCCTTGCCGAAAAGTTCTCCCGAACCGACGGCAATCTTTGCCTGATAGGCGTTATACCCTGAGCCGTGGACGTCGCCTGCAGGATTAACGAACGAAATGATGCGCGCGCGCTGATAGGCTTTCAACCCACCGAACCAAAGAGCAGAGGCGGCGATAAGGCCGATGAGTCCGAGCACGGCGAGATGCTTCTTTGAAATCCCGGAGATGAGCATCATGCCGAGCCAAAGCGTGCCGAAGATGATGGCATTACCCATATCTGGCTCGATAAGGATGAGAAGTATCAGAGTGAGCGCGTAGGCACCCGACACGATGATGTGGCGGAAATCGCCGATCTCGACGTGCCGCCGGGAGAGATACTTCGCGAGAAAGGCGATGAGCGCTAACTTCGCGAGATCGGCCGGCTGAAAGGAGAGGGGGCCGAGCGAGAACCATGCGCGAGCGCCGAGTATGGGATGCGCAAAGAGGATGAGGGAGGCCAAAAGCGCGAGAGAGATCGCGTACAGCGTCATGACAACCGAAGTGCTGCGGATGAAGCGCATGTCAATCTTCGACAGCCCGAAGTAGACACCGAGAGAAATCAGGAGCCAGAGGAGCTGGCGCGGGGCCAGTGACGCCCCTTCGCCGAAGGTGCTTATGGTGAGGATGCCGAGAAGCGAGAGAGTGAGTGCGGGAAGAAGCAGCGTCCAATCGAAAAAGAGGCGTGCGGGCGGCGTAGGAGCCATGTTACGGCAATGGGATTATCGGTATGACTTCTATGAGGGCCGGCACATCGGTAAACGCCCCATCCCAGGTAAAGGTCGCCGTCGCCTCCCCTTGTGCGGGTATGACCGAAAGAACGGTTGCCGACGCGGCGATGACATTGCCCTTGCTGTTATGGACAAGGACGACTGCCCGTACGTTCGTAAGCGCGGTCACGCTTGGGTTCGTAAGAACCGCCTGGATACTCGGCGCGGACGCCGTTCCTCCCAAGATCGGGGGGGAAACGGTTGGTCTCACGCGCGTATCGGTCGGCATGGAGAACCACTGGAATGAGGAGGGGTTTATATCGAGAAACGCGGTTGCAACCGCCTGGCTTCCGGAGGAAATGCCAGGCACGAACACCGGCACGACCGCACTCGGCGGCAAGTCGAGCGTCCCGGTTACCTCACCAACGAGCACCTGATCGGCGCCATAAAACGAGATGC
>JAJXYL010000038.1 GCA_021780575.1 bacterium | reverse complement strand
AAACGGCCCCGCCCCTACCGGATTCGTTTCGAGTGTGGAGAAGGGGAACTCCTCGTCTGACACATTTGCCCAGAGCCTTGAGGGGAGAATGCCCAAGGTCGTGAGTTCAAGAAACGGCGCGTACGGCTTTGGTAGTGTGAATTGCACAGTTCTTTGATCAACGGCGGCGACTTCTACGCCAGACCAGTCAGCGTATTTCGGGCTTTTAAGTGCGGGGTCCTGCGCCTTCTGCACCGTGAAAACGACATCATCGGCCGTTACCGGGGTGCCGTCAGAGAACTTCGCATTTTTCCGCAACGTAAATGTATAGGTTTTACTGTCGGAGGACACGACATAACTTTCAGCAAGAACAGGAACCAACTCGCCATTTCCCGAGAGACCCATAAGCCCCGCATAGGCGAGCGTCGATAGGTCGCGGTCAGCGTCACTGATGGCAAGCAGGGGGTTTATAAATCGTGGGCTCCCTACATCGCCTTCAACGAGGGTCCCTCCGTAGGAGGGCACTTTTATCAAGAGCGATTGCTCAAGCGCATAAAGGCTCGTGAGGGAGGCGATGCCGATAAGAATCGCGATACTGTAGAAGAGTACCCGGTCGCCGCTCGAGAGGGCGCGTACTTGAGCGCTGATGCGTTCAAGCATCGGGATGCTCCGTGAGCGCGTCAGATGCTCTCGTACCTTTTGATTCATGACCCCGCCAGAAGGAAGTTTGTTATCGCGGAGAGTACAAGGAGTATCGCGATAGCAATTGTCGCATTAAATAGGAATTTCTCAGCGCCTCTGCGCTTGTAGAACGTCGACGCGAAGTTGTCGCCTCCGAAGGCTCCACCGAGGGTCGCTCCGCGCTGTTGCAGCACGATGCCGACGATGAGGAGTATTGAGAGGACAATTTCTGCGTACGGCAGTGCCGATACGAGTGCCTTCATCTGTAGGAACAACAATAGCACGAGCATCAATTTCCATGCAAGCCATGCGCACTGGATGGCAAACTTGCGTGGAGGCATGAGTTTAGCTAAACTCCCGTCACATGTGCGAGACAGGATCGTAAGCGATTATTCATGTATGTAAAACAATATGGCTAAGAAATTTTCACTCATGCCTTTGGGCGATAGGATAGTGGTATTACCGTCAGAGAAAGAGGGCGAGAAGAAGCTCGCCTCCGGTATCATTATTCCCGAGACAGTTGACAAGGAGAAGCCGGCAAAAGGATCGGTAGTCGCCGTCGGTCCTGGGAAATACGAGGACGGCACGCGCATTCCGATGCAGGTGAAAGTCGGTGATACTGTTCTTTTCAGCAGGTATGGCTACGACGAGGTGAAGATCGACGGACAGGAGTATTACATCATCGCCGAGTCCAATATTTTGGGCATCGTTCAATAATAAACTACGTATACCTATGGCAAAACAAATCCTTTTTTCTGAAGAGGCACGCAAGGCGATCGTACGGGGCATCGCACAAGCGGCGCACGCCGTAAAGGTCACGCTTGGCCCCAAGGGGCGCAATGTCGTGATAGAGAAGAGCTACGGCGGTCCGCGCATCACGAACGACGGCGTTTCCATCGCCAAGGAAATTTCATTTAAAGATCGGTTTGAGAACATGGGAGCCGAGATTGTGAAGGAGGTGGCGAATAAGACAAACGACACTGCCGGCGACGGCACCACTACCTCGGTCGTGCTCCTTGAAGCGCTTATTGCAGAAGGGCTTTCGCACGTGATGAGAGGCGCAAATGCGATGGGAATCAGGAGCGGTATGGAGAAAGCAAAGGATGCCGCACTCGCGGAATTGAAAAAGATGGCGAAGCCGGTGTCCGGCAAGGCCGAGGTAAAACAGGTCGCAAGCATCTCGGCGGAGTCAGAGGTGCTTGGATCTATCATTGCCGAGGCGGTGGAGAAGGTTGGCAGTAGCGGCGTAGTGACGGTTGAAGAGTCGCAGGGCATGGAACTTTCGTACGATATTGTCGAGGGACTCCAGATTGATAAAGGGTATGTCTCGCCTTATATGGTCACGAATCCCGAACGCATGGAGGCGGAAATGAAGGATGCGCTCATCCTCCTTACCGACAAAAAGATTGGGAATGTTCAGGAGATACTGCCGCTTCTTGAAAAGGTTGTGCAGTCAGGAAAGAAAGAGCTCGTCATTATCGCGGAGGATGTCGAAGGCGATGCGCTCTCGACCTTCATCGTGAACAAGCTGCGGGGCGCTTTCTCGGTGCTCGCGGTCAAGGCGCCAGGCTACGGCGATCGGAAGAAAGAGATGCTTGCCGATATCGCGACGGTCGTGGGCGGCACGGTCATCACGGAAGAGGTCGGTATCAAGTTTGAGAACGCAACCCTCTCAATGCTCGGCAAGGCTGCGCGCGTCGTCGCGACAAAAGACGCGACGACCATCGTCGGCGGGAAGGGGAAGAAGGCGGACATCTCTGCCCGCGTCGCCCAGCTTAAGGCGCAATTGGAGCAGAGTGATTCAAAGTTCGATAAGGAGAAATTTGAAGAGCGTATCGCGAAGCTTTCGGGCGGGGTAGCGGTCATTTCGGTCGGCGCAGCGACCGAGACGGAAATGAAGTACTTGAAGGACAAAATAGATGATGCCGTGAAGGCGACCAAGGCTTCCATTGAGGAGGGTATCGTTGCAGGCGGCGGTACGGCGCTCGCCAAGGTCGCCAAGAAGCTCGCGTCGCATGACAATAAGATGGGTGCGGATGAAAGGGCGGGGTATGACATCGTTATACGCGCCTTGGAGACGCCGCTTGCACAGATAGCCATTAATGCCGGCAAGGATGACGCGGCAGTCATTGTGTCGAAAGTACAGTCAGGCAAGGCGAACGCGGGCTACAACGCCCTTACTGACGAGATGGTTGAAGACATGCTCTCTGCGGGCATCGTGGATCCGGTGAAGATGCCGCGCATGGCGCTTGAAAACGCCGTTTCCGCAGCGGCGCTCCTCCTCACCACTGAGGCGGCCATAGCCGACATTCCAGAACCGAAGAAAGAGTCGCCGGCAGGAGGCCAAGATTCTCTCGGATACTAGTGCTGCTCGTTGAAGCTCAATACCTCCCAGCCGCGTGTTCCCGAGAACATCCTCCAGGGATGGTATTCGCATATGGTGACACCCGCGTTGTCGGCGGTATTGAAGAATGAGAGCTTCGCGAAGTCGCCGGCGTGTAGCCGTTTCCGGTAGAGGAGGTAGGCGAGGAGCATCTTAAGGAAGTGATGGTGGGTGACGACTACGGTCGCGCCCGCTCCTTGCCGCGCGAGCAGGCGAAGGCATTTCCGCGCCCGCTTCTTTAGATCAACAAAATTCTCTTCGTCCGATACGCGGAAATCATCTTCGTGGTAGGCGAGATCCATCTGATCAACAACATGAACGACCTCTGGATCGGTGATGGATTTTCCGATAATCTTCGTCGGGTTCCTCCGTTCTGCGAGCAAAGGGGAATACACGACAGAAACATTAAGATATTTATTGAGAATCATCGCCGTCTCACGCGCGCGCTGATATGGACTTGAAATAATGCGCCTAATGGGGAGGAGTTTCAGGGCCTTGCCGACTCTTTCCGCCTGATGCTCGCCGTTTTTCGAGAGTCCCCCGGTCTCTCCCTGACGAATGCGCTCTGCATTCAACACAGTCTCGCCATGCCGGACGAGATAGAAACGGCGCGGCCGCATAAGAAGCATGAGGATAATGATGAGTGCGACGGCGGATACAGATAATACAGGTGAAGGCAGCATAGCGCATTCAGTATAGCCCAGGGTTACGCCTGCTTTTATTCATACCGGAGCGCATCAATGGGATTCTTTTTGCCGGCTTTGCGGGCCGGATAAATGCCGAAAGCGATACCGGCGACACCCGACACCGCCAGTCCGAGAATCACCGCCGAAATGGGGAAAGCGAAAACCCAGCCGACAGAAGAGAAGAATGTGGTAATGACGACGTATGCGAGGCCTACGATACCGGCACCAAGCAAAATACCTATCACGCCGCCCACAAAAGTCAGTAAAACCGACTCAATGAGGAACTGTTGCAGGATGTCGTTGTCAGTTGCCCCGACCGCCTTGCGTAGTCCAATCTCGCGTGTCCGCTCCGTGACAGAGACGAGCATGATATTCATAATGCCGATGCCGCCGACCACGAGCGAGATGGAAGCTATTGCCGCCAAAAAGAGGGTGAGTATCGACGTGATGGTCCCGAGGATGGAAAGGATGTCCGCCTGTGTTTGTATATTGAAGTCGTCTTTGTTTGGATCCGTTATGCCGTGGTTTTGGCGCAATGCGAATTTTATGCGCGATTTCACGAAGTTGACGTCATAGTTCGCATCCGCTTGCGTGATGATGACATTGAAGTAGGTAATTCCGAGGAGCTGCTTCTGCGCAACGCTTATCGGCACTACCACTAAGTTTCCGATATCGACGCCAAACGCCCCGGTCCCCGCCTTACCCAAGACGCCAATGACCCGGAAGGAAATATTTTTCAATCGTATTGTTTTATTGATTGGGTTTATGTTGGGACCGAAAAGGGTTTTCGCGAGGTCGGGTCCGATGACGGCGACGTGATTGGCCGAATCGACATCACTTTTCGTGAATGTTTGCCCGGACGACACTTTTGCCAAGTTACTGATGGTAAAGAAATCAGCGGTGCTTCCGGTATAGCCGACCGTTGCATTATTGTTGCCGTAGACGGCTTCAGCCTGCCCGCGAACTTCAGGTACGGCGAGATCGATCGACGGTTCCCGCGAGAGGGCATCGACATCTCTTTGCTGCAAGCTCGTGATAACGATCCCTTGTGCCGATGCGGGAGCAGAGAATCTTCCGTTGCTTGGCGCACCGGGGGTAATGATGATGAGGTTGGAGCCGATGCTCTGGACCTGTCCGAGGATGAGGTCCTGCGCCGACTGCCCGATTGACATGAGAATAATTACGGAAGCGATGCCGATGACGATGCCGAGCATCGTCAGCACGGAGCGCATCTTGCCCTGCGTGAGGCTGCGCGTGGCTGTTTTGAATGCGTCTCGTAACAGCATATTTACTTCAGATTGCTGCGGACGCGATGGGCAGTAATCCCTCGGTCGCTCTCCACGACGCCATCTTTCATCCTGATGATACGGTTGGCGAATTCGGCGGTCTGGGTTTCGTGCGTCACTACTATCACCGTACGGCCTTTATCATGGAGCGATTCCAGTATTTCCATGATTTGCAGACCGGATTCCGAGTCAAGGTTGCCCGTGGGTTCGTCGGCGAAAATGACATTCGGGTCGGTCACGAGAGCGCGGGCGATAGCGACGCGTTGTTTCTGTCCGCCGGAGAGCTTTCCGGCTTCGGTATGCAGTTTCTCTTCAAGGCCAACTGCCCGAACGGCCTCCTCCACAAGCGTCCGGCGCTCACTTGGTGGGGTATCAGAGTAGAGGAGCGGCACCTCGACGTTGTCATAGACGGTCAGCCGGGAAAGCAGATTGAAAGATTGGAATACAAAACCCATGTCCGAGTTGCGAACATGCGCGAGTTCCTGGTCGGTCATATTGTCAATGCTCTTCCCTTGGAATGTATAGGAACCGCCCGTTGGTCGGTCGAGGAAACTCAGTATCTGAAGGAGCGTTGACTTACCCGATCCAGACGGGCCCATGACAGAAATGAATTCGCCTCTATCGATGGTAAAGGTTACGCCGCGCAGAGCTCGGGTCGACGTCCCTTCTTCCGAGTATTCTTTCTGTAAATCATGTACCTCGATCATTGCGCCTTGAGTCCGATATTGATCACCTCCTCGCCGGGTGTGACGCCGGAGAGAATTTCGACATTCCCATTCTGGTCTTGAATACCGAGTGTTACTGGGGTCGTCGTCGGGGTCTTTCCCGCAAGCGTTTCGACGAACGTGCCGCTGTCATTTTGCAGAATTGCATACTGGGGGAGGATCAATACGTTGTTGTGCTGTCTCGTCTGAATCTCAATGTTTGCGGTGAGACCGCTCTTCAACCGTGGGTCGCTCTTGCTGAACGCAATTTTTATCTGGTAGCTGATTACTCCCTGAGTATTCGTTTGCGCTGGTGCGATATAAAATACGGAGCCGGTAAAGGTCTCATTGGGGAAGGCGTCAAGGGTCATCGTTACTTTATCTCCGACGCTTAGTTTCCCCACGTCGGTTTCAGACACTCCGGCGTCCACCTCGAATCCGCTGTTACTTATGATTGAGACGAGCGGCGTGCTGGGAGACGCCAGTTGCCCGACCTTCGCATCCTGCTGTGTAAGCACGCCACTGATCGGCGCGACAATCTCCGTTCCCTGCAGATTGGCCTCGGCAACGGCAACGCCGGCTTTGGCCTGTTCGACGGCGGCATCGGCAAGCGACGTCGCCCCGACGCTCTGGGTGCGGTAAGTGTCACGCGCACTTGAGAGTGTCGCAAGGAGGGTAGCCACCCCCGTACGGGCGGTGGCGAGGGCGGTGTCCTGTGCGGCGCTCGCACTTGATCCGGGGTCGTTCGCCGCTACTGCGAGTTTATCGAGAAAGTCCGAAACATTCTGCGCGACAGTGGTGGCGTTTATAAGGAGCGTCTCGGGGTCGGCGTTGCCGGCACTTGGTAGCGCCTGCCGATAGGCCTGCATCTCATTGGTAAGCGCCCCGCGTTCCATAGACAGCGCGCCATAGTCGTACATGGGTGCGCCTATAAGGAGTTGCGGGCCGTAGGCCGTGGGACCGCCAAAGAACTTGTCGACATCATTCTGAAGCAGGGTGTCGAGCGTGCTATAGGCCGAGAGGTAGGAGTTCCTCGCCTGAGTCTGCGCCTCCAGAAGAGAAGTAGACGAACGGGAGGCGACTGCGGAGTCGTACGCGGCTTGCGCCTGTTGAAGCGCCGCGGAAAGATTTGTGGTATTAAGCTCCGCAATAACTTCTCCCGCGTCCACCTTATCGCCGAGGTTATGGTACACGTACGCAATCGTGCCTGTATCCTGAAATCCGAGAGAGACGCTCTGTATAGGCGTCGTGTTGCCCGTAACAGAAACCGTCTCGGTGATAGAACCTCTCATTACCGGTACGAGCAAATAGGAAGGGCCGCTCTTGCGTATGAAGAACCAATACCCACCGAAAATGATTATTAATATAAATATGCCAAGTACCCACCTTGATCTTACGAATTTCATTTGTTTGTTGGCGTTGGCATAAGCGGAGAGGCTTGCAGTATACCTCGTGGAGGGAATTCGAGCACATTTTTCTAAAAATTGCGGAGGGGGAGGGATTCGAACCCTCGATGCGGTTTTACCCGCATAGCGAGTTAGCAACCCGCCGCACTAGGCCTCTATGCGACCCCTCCGTATTAGGCCACAATATCAAATTTAGTGCGCGAGAGCGAGCGGAATGATGTGTTCGGCGGCCCGCCCCCTGCAGGGCGTCAATGGTGGCCCGGGGCGTGGCATCGGTGGTAGGGCATCGACGACTATGTAGATGTTATGGAGGGTCGACAGAATGCGCGGCACCGAAGGCGCCACACATGTGTTTTTTTCTCTGGTATGGCGATGGAGCGAGGCTTGCGAGAGCGTCTCGCGCATGCGCGTAAGAAGGGACGTGTCGATCTCAACACTGGTCCATTTGTCAATGACGTGAAGCGCGCGGAGCGCTACTTCGTGGCGCTTGAGGAGCTAGAAGGCGCGCTCGTTGTCGTGATACCACGCATCGTGGGTAGTCGTACCCGTCCTGGAAAAGGAGAAGGACGACGGTGCCTGGTCTTGTTTTAGATATGGTCCTTTGGGTAAGGATGGCTAGAAAGCCCCAGAGGGAGAAACTGCACAGCACTGCTTCATCCACACGCGGAGGGAAGAGAAAATCGAAGAAGCGCATGATATCATGCCTCCATGTCCTTTCTTGATTCTCTCTTTAAAAAGAAAGAGAAGAGCGTTCTTGGCGTGGATATTGGTTCCTCCTCGCTCAAGGTCGTACAACTACGCAAAGAAGGCGGAAAGGCCGTGCTAGAGACGTATGGTGAACTCGCACTTGGCCCATACGGCGGTGGTGAGGTAGGGCAGGCGACGAATCTCTCAGCAGAGCAGATTAGTGAGACGCTCAGGGACCTTCTGCGCGAGGCGA
>JAJXYL010000045.1 GCA_021780575.1 bacterium | reverse complement strand
CGTCAACATCTTTCCCCTCGTAGAGGGGCGGGAGATTCCGGCGCTCGGCGTCAGCGGCGAGGATGTCGGCCGAGTCGCGCAAGATGAGTTCGGACAGATCGCGCGTCGGCGGTGTCATGTAAATCTTACCCGTAAAGCCGTCTTTGACGAGTTTCGGGATACGCCCGACGTGATCGAGATGCGCGTGGGTTACGACGAGCGCGTCAACTGTCCTTACGTCATACGGGAACGGCCCGTACATGTCCGCGACGCTCACATCTGCGCCTTGCTCGATGCCACAGTCGACGAGCACTTTCCCACGCGCGCCTGATAGTAAAAAATTAGAGCCGGTCACCTTGCCCGCTCCGCCGTAGAAACTCAATCGTAATGACATGGCTGTATTGTAACGCCCAGCACCCTGTTTCCGAAGAAACAGGGTGCTGGGCGGAGCCATTCTTTTTAAGCAACTTAATCTTGCCAGGTGGGTGCTACAACGACGATTCTCGGATTTCCTTTCGGGGAATTCACCAAAGGGTCTTAATGCAAAGCTCCCGAGTGATAGGCAAGTTACTTTTTCAAGAACAGCTCCATTAATAACTATACACCTCGCGTCAAGTGGTAGTGGGGAAAAGCCAATTTAGAACACTTCCTCTGAATTTATAAAGTCGAAATCGTTGCGTTTATAGGCAAAAAGCTCGTTATCCCTGAAGAAACGGGCGACCTCGGTCTTACCGTTTTCAACGCTATCGGACGCATGCACGATATTGGACTGGGTCGAAAGTGAGAAGTCGCCGCGAATGGTGCCGGCTGCAGCCTCGTAGCCACGGGTAGGCCCGACAATAAGACGGGTCGCATTGACCGCCTCAATTCCCGACAAAGCAATCACAATGATAGGCGCCGATTTCATAAACTCCTTGATGCCCGCGAAGAACGGCTTGTCCTTGATGTGGGCGTAGTGTGCCTCAAGCAGGGCATCTTCAAGCTGAATCATTTTCATGCCGATAATCTTCAACCCCTTCCGTTCAAAACGACTCATGACCTCCCCCGCGAGGCCGCGATGTATCGTGTCCGGCTTTAAGATGATAAGGGTCTTCTCTTCCTTAGGATGTGTCATGGTTGAAAAATGAGATCGCTTGTGGCGATTATTGGGTTATGATACGCGCCGCGCCCTTTTCTATCAAGATGGTGTGTTCGAAATGGGCGGAACGCGAACCGTCCTTGGTTCGGTACATGTATCCGTCGGGGGAGAGAACGACAGTGGCCTTGCCAGCCGTCGAGATTGGCTCGAGCGCAAGCACCATACCTTCTTCAAGAACATCTCCTTCGCCTGGTTTACCAAAGTTGGGGATGAACGGTTCCTCATGCACGAGGTCGCCCACCCCATGGCCGCCGAGCTCTTTTACCACCTTAAAACCCGCACCTTCAATTTCTTTTTGGATGGCGTGCGAGATATCACCTATGTGATTCCCAGGAATGGCCTTCTTGATACCTTCGACAAGCGCTCGTTCGGTTGTGGCCAGAAGCTGCTTCGCCACCTCATCCACGACGGCGACCGGTACGGTGATAGCGGCATCCACAATGACGCCATTGTGCGTTAGTCCGAGATCAAGCCCAACAATATCGCCTTCCTTTACAATCTTCACTGACTCGTTCGGAATACCGTGAACGACCTCGTCGTTTATAGAAACACAGAGCGCCGCGGGGTACGGCCGACGGGCACCCTCGGGCGTGTAGCCGAGAAAGGACGGCTCATCACCGCCTTCACGGATCATTTGTTCTGCAAGGGTATCGAGTTCTTCGGTCGTGATGCCTGGGGCGACCTTCGCGCGAAGAGCGCGGAGCACAGCAGCGAGGCGTTTCCCTCCTTCAATAAGATGCGCCCGCTCGGTGTCATTTGTAATTGTCATTACATCTTGAGGATACCCCTGACCTCCGCCGCGATAACCTCGCGTGGACGATGGCCGTCAATCTCGGTCAGTATGCCGGTCTTGCGGTAGAGCGCAATCGCTTTTTCCGTACTCGCGTAATATTCTTCAAGCCGCTTGTCGACAACATGATCGTCGCGGCGATCTTCCTTCTCTTTTCGTAGACTGATGCGCTTCTGCACCTCATCATCGGGGACGTGGAGGTAAAAGATATGAAAGGGCCTTCCGAGCCATTTGAGCGATTCGGTGACAATTTCGGCCTCTGGGAGCGTACGGCTCGTTCCGTCAAAAATCACGTTGCCGCCCTCCGGGATACTGAAAAGAATCTTGAGGTATACATAGGCAGCAAACCAGTAGGGCGTGAGGAGCCCGGCGTCCATCGTTTCCTTCAGCTTGCGTCCGACGGCACCACCTGCGGCGACGATCTCGCGTAGCCCACTGCTTGTGCCAACGACAGGCCAGCCCGTTACCTCTGACAAAAGCTGCGCCTGTGTCCCCTTCCCACATCCAGGCTTCCCGATGAAGAATACGATTGGTTTTTCCATCTGCTCACTCTATCATTTTTAATATTCCCGAAGCGATACTTGGGCGTCAATTTTCTGGGCAAGATCGAGGGTGACCTGAACTGCGATAAGGAGTGCGGTGCCACCAAGCACGAGAGTCGTCACGCCAGTGAGTCCTTGGATGATAGAGGGGGCGACGGCGATAAGACCGAGGAAGACGGCGCCGGGGAGCGTAACGCGGTTGACAACCTTACCGATGTATTCCTCTGTCTCGCGGCCGGGGCGAACGCCAGGCACGAATGCACCCGTCTTCTGGAGGTTTTCTGCAACGCGGTGGGGCTCGAAGGTGACCGCCGTATAGAAATAAGTGAAGAGAATGACAAGCAGGAAGTAGACTGAGCCGTACTTCCATGGATTTGCGAGGAAGGCGCTGTACCAGAGCGCTCCCGCGGAAGCGAAAGAAACGTGCATGGCCGAAAGCATGGAGAGCGCCATCTGTGGGACCAGGAGAAGGGAAAGGGCGAAGATGATGGGGATAACGCCCGCCTGGAGAAGCCGGATTGGGAGGTAGGTCGCGGCATTCTGAGCGAGTGCCGCACCGCGCACGGCGCGCGCATACGCAATCGGTATGGAGCGCTCGGCGTCGGAGACAATCACCACTGCATAAATCATCGCGAGTCCGAGAATCGCAAAAGCGAGGTAGCTTGGAATATTCGCAGCACTCGATGCAAAGATTGCCTGCGAGACACTCGAGGGCACACGTGCGAGAATCCCGGCGAGAATGATGAGCGAAACGCCGTTTCCGATTCCGAACTCAGTCACGAGCTCGCCGAGCCACATAAGAAGAACCGAGCCTGCAGTAATAAGAGCGACATTCGCGATAAGTGCGGTTGAACTTAGAGGCGCGATAACACCCTGGCTCTGGAGCAAGAACAAAAAGCCGATACCCTGGAGAACGGCGATAGGGATAGTGAGAAGACGGCTCCAGCTGATGAACTTGGCACGACCAGCTTCGCCTTCTTCAAAATAGGCCTGCTTCACTTGTGGAAAGATAATCGTGCCGAGCTGCATGATAATTGAGGCGGTGATATAAGGGCCGACGCCGAGCATCACAATCGAAAGCCGCGCGAGTCCGCCACCGGAAAAGACGTTGAGAAGTCCGAAGAATTGATTGCTTGCAAAGAAAGATGCGAGCGCATTCTTATCGACACCTGGAATCGGTATCGCCGCGAGAAGACGAAAGAGCGCGAGTGCTCCGACAAGGAAGAGGATGCGGAAACGGATCTCGGAATCGTTAAAGGCGAGTTTGAGCTTGTGGATGAGAGTATTAACCATGGATGGTGCCGCCTTTCGCGAGGACTGCGGCGCGTGCTCTGGCGGAAATTGCACATCCTTTCACGACAAGCGCCTTCGTAACCTCTCCCGCCCCGAGGATCTTTACGACGGGAGGACGTCCTTTCGTTCTGCGCACGAGGCCCTTAGCAAGGAGTGAAGCCGGGGAAACGGTCTCGCCGGCCTTGTAGGCCGATTCGAGCGCAGCGAGATTCACCGCGCTTGCGCTGATGCGATTCGTCTTCACGGTACGCGCGCGATTCTTTCCGTACCCACGGCGCTTGGGAAATTTCTTGACGAGATCGCGGACTTCCGGGCGAATCTTGTGCCCGGCGCGCGCGGTCTGCCCTTTGCCACCGCGTCCGGAGGTTTTCCCGCGCTTTCCGCCACGCCCAACGGGCGCGTTCTTAATATTTTTAGTCCTTGGAGAGAGTGAGTGGAGTTGCATACAAAAAATTTACGCGGTGCGCAGTTTTTTCAGCGCGGCAACGGTCGCACGCGCTATGGTGAGCTTGTTCTTGGAGCGGGTATGTATCTTCGTCACAACGTCAGTCACGCCGGCGAGATCAAGCACGGTACGCACTGCCGAGCCGGCAACGAGCCCGCGACCTTTTGAAGGAATGATTTCTACCGTCGAGGAGGCGTACTTCGCGGAGACCTGGTGCGGAATGGAGCCGGAAGCTGTACGCGGAACCGTGATGAGGTGACGCTTCGCATCGCGCGTCGCCTTATCAATGGCAAGGGCAGTGTCTATAGCCTTACCGAGTCCGACGCCGACACGGCCCTTCTTGTCGCCAATAATAACGACGAGACTGAAGTTGAAGCGCCGCCCGCCCGCCATCACGCGGGCGACGCGACGCACGTCCACCGTCACCTGCTCAAACTCTCCGCGCTCGCGTGGCGCGCGGCCCCTGCCGCCACCGCGCGGCGATCGTCCGCGAATTGATCCGCGGCCGCCACCGCGTGCACCCGGAGTACGCGTCGCCGGCACCGCCTCGGCCTCTTCAGAAACGACGTCCGCTACCGGCACAGCCGCTTTCACAACATCTACTTCTTGTATTATTTCTTTTTCCGCTGGTGCAGTCATATGTATGTATTAAAAGACGAGACCCCCCTCGCGCGCAGCATCGGCGAGCGCCTTCACCTGCCCGCCATAGCGATAGCCCGCGCGGTCAAAGACAACGGAGGTAACACCGGCCGCCTTTGCTTTCTTCGCAATTGCCGCGCCAACCGAAGTTGCCTGTACCGATTGTGGTCCTTTGAACTCGCGGCCGTGCGTCGCGGCAACCGTCTTCCCCGCCGTATCATCGATGAGCTGCGCCGAAATGAATCGGTTGCTCCGGAAAACCGCGAGCCGCGGCCTCTCGGCAGTTCCTGCGACACGCGCGCGTACGCGCGCGTGTCGGCGCTTGCGCAACTCTTTGTTGGTGGTGAGTGATTTTTTCATGGTGGATTCTAGACAGCCTTCTTGCCCTGCTTGCGGCGGACAACTTCTCCCTCGTAGCGAATACCCTTCCCGAGGTACGGCTCCGACGGTTTGCGACGGCGGATATCCGCGGCGAACTGCCCGACTGACTCCTTGTTCGGACTGGTAAGTGTCATCGTATTCTTTTCCACGGCCACCGTCACGTCCTCTGGTATATCAAGCGGTACCGTATGCGAGAAGCCGATTGAGAGGACGAGCTGTTTCCCTTTCAATTCCACGCGGTAGCCGACGCCCTCGAGAATGAGCTTTTTCACGAAGGGTGTTTCCACGCCCGCAACCATGTTCTTCACATGCGATGCGAAGGTGCCCGTGAGCGTCTTGGCGAGGCGGGAGCGATCCTTGGGCGTGACGAGTACTCCTTGCTCGTCAACGACAATCGCAATAGAAGGGTGCACGCGCTTGGTGAGCGTCCCTTTCGTTCCTTTGACGGACAGCACGCCACCCGCGACTGACACGGTTGTCTTTCCTACAGCTATCGGCTTCTTTGCAAGGCGGCTCATAAGTATGATGAAAATTACCAGATTTCAAACAATTCTTCGCCACCGACCCTATTTTTGCGCGCTTCCGCATCTGAAACGATGCCCGAAGGACTCGAGATGATGCGCGCGCCTGTACCGCCCTTCACCTTATGTGCAGCGGTGTGCGGGGCGTAAAGCCGTCGACCGGGCTTGCTGATGCGATTCACCCCATGCAGCTTGGAAGCTCCGCGTTCGTCGTAGGCAAGGGTCACGACCAGCGTCTTGTGCACCTTGCCATCATCCTTCACATCGGTAGTGACGAGCGTCAGGAAACCGAGCTCCTTGAGCTTCTTTGCGATGGCGAGAAGATGCGCTGAATAGGGCGCCGACACCTCACGCTTGCCGATGAGTGCGGCATTTTGCAAACGAATAATGAAATCACCAACGCGGTCAGTTACCATGATGCTTTCTTGACGCCTGGGATCTTGCCGTCGCGCGCAAGCTCTCTAAACTGTATGCGCGAAAGGCCGAAGGCCCGCATATATCCGCGGGAACGCCCGGTAATCGCACAGCGGTTCTTCAGCCGTACCGGCGAAGAATTTCTCGGGAGTTTCTGGAGACCCTCGAAATCGCCCGCCAGCTTCAAAGTGGCACGCTTCGTCGCGTACTTCTTCACGAGTGCCGCCTTCTTGGCGTATCGTGCCAGCTGGGATTTCTTTGCCATAAAAAATAAAGCTCCGAGGAGCGTAGCTCCAGAGTATCAGCGTTTTGCGCCCGAGTCAACGATAAGCGGCATGCCGATATGACGGAAGAAAGCCTCGGCCTCGGCCTTTGATTTCGCGGTTGTCACGATGGTGATGGCGAGGCCGAACACATCCTTCAAGTCTTCGTCTGAAGTCTCGGGAAAGATGGTGTGCTCCCGAATACCGACGGTCAGATTGCCCATCTCGTCGATAGCCTTCGCCGAAAGGCCCCGGAAGTCGCGCGTACGGGGAAGCGCGATGTGGATGAGCTTGTCCACGAAGTCATACATGCGCGCGCCGCGGAGCGTCACTTGATAGCCGACCGTGTCTCCCTCGCGCACCTTGAAAGAAGCGATGGAGATGCGCGCGGGGCGCGTCGACGGCTTCTGCCCCGTTATCTTCGCAAGGCGATCCTCGACAACCTCGAGTTGTTTCTTGTCGCGCTTTTTTCCAACGCCGGAGGAGACGACGACCTTGGTGATGCGCGGGCCCTGCATTGGGCTTGTATAGCCAAAAGTCTCCGCAAGCGCGAGATAGGCCGATTGTTGTTTTTGTTTCGTAATGGACATAGGTAGTTTATTTCTTCTTCGCGCTCTTGGCAGGAGCGTCAAGAGCAGATGCGGCCTTCGTGACAGAGAGGCTCTTCACGTTTGATACATGAATCGGGCGTGATCTCTCAATGATACGGCCCGCTTCCCCGGTGCGCCCCTTCAGGTGGCGCTTATAGAGCGCGACGCCCTCGACGATTACCTTGTCCTCTTTCGGTAAGGCGCGCAGAATAACGCCGGATTTACCCTTATCCTTGCCGGCGATGACTTTCACTGTGTCTCCTTTTTTTACGTGCATATGAAATTGATTAAACGACTTCAGGGGCGAGAGACACGATGGAATGCCAACCGCGCTCGGAAAGTTCGCGCGGTACTGGACCGAAAATGCGGTTCCCTTTCGGCCCCATCTCCTTACCCTGCTTCTCGATGAGGACAACGGCATTCTCATCAAAGCGGATGTACGAACCATCCTTGCGGGCGAACGGCTTTGTCTGCCGCACGATAACGGCGCGATAGATATCCTTCTTCTTCACCGCCTTGCGCGGTTCCGCAGTCTGGATCGAGACGACGATAACGTCACCGATACCGGCGTAACGCCGCTTAGAACCACCGAGTATCTTGAAGACCCGGGCGATTTTCCCGCCGGAATTATCTGCAACTGCAACTATGGATCGATCTTGTAACATATCAGTCTTGGCCGTTCTCGGCGGATATCGTCTTCGCGGGGTCGATGGCGAACCGTTTCAGTTTGGAAATTGGCCGTGTCGCCACGATAGTGACCGTATCGCCGACTTTTACCGTGTTGCCAGGATCGTGCGCGAGATACTTCTTTGAACGTACGAAATATTTCTTGTACTTCGCGTTCTTCGTGTAGCGATCCACGCGGACCGTGGCAGTATCCTTCATCGCCGTCTTTACGACGGTACCGACAAATGATTGGGGGCGAGAGGTTTTCTGTTCCATATTATTTATGTAGCCTTAAGCGCACGGGCGCGCTGCTCAGTGAGAACCCGGGCGATCGCCTTGCGCAGCTTCCGCGGACTGTTGGAGTCCTTCGCGCGAGCGCCGGCAGCAGAGAAACGCTCCGCACGAAGCGTTTCGCGCGTCTTCGAAAGGAGTTCGGTAAGCTCGTGATCGGTCTTGGTCATCATAGTCTCTTTTTTTGTCATAGAAATCGAGAAAAGGCAAATTACCAGCGCGCGATAACCGCTGTCTTGACCGGCAGCTTCATACCCGCCTGTCGCAGGTGCTCGCGGGCAATAGTCTCAGGAACGCCGTCGATTTCGAAGAGCATACGGCCGGGACG
>JAJXYL010000012.1 GCA_021780575.1 bacterium | reverse complement strand
AAGGTCGCGAATGCCTTCTATCTTCTTCTCCTGCACCAAATCTGCGATGCGACTGATGAGTTCGCTCTTGTTCACGCGATACGGGATGGACGTGATGATGATACGTGCGTCCTTCTTCCCGTCATCAACGATTTCCGCTTCGCCCCGCACGACGACCGGTCCCTTCCCCGAACCATACGCGTGCTTAATGTCGCCCTGGTTAAATGCGACGCCTCCCAGGGGGAAATCGGGCCCCTTCACGAACTCGAGGAGGTCATTGCTTGTCGCATCTGGATTGTCGATGAGATGGATGGTCGCGGCGACGACTTCGCGCAGGTTGTGCGGCGGAATGTTCGTCGCCATGCCGACCGCGATGCCGAGTGTCCCGTTGAGGAGCAGGTTTGGGAGCGCCGAGGGAAGCACGTTCGGCTCTTCGCGCGTCGCGTCATAGTTCGGGTTCCAGCTCACGGTTTCTTTGTCGAGGTCGGTCAGCAGAGCTTCAGCGATACGCGAGAGTTTCGCCTCGGTGTAGCGCATAGCCGCCGGCGAGTCGCCGTCGATGGATCCGAAGTTTCCTTGCCCGAGAACGAGCGGGTAGCGATGGGAAAACTCTTGCGCCATCTTGGTCATGGAGTCATAGACCGCAATGTCGCCGTGCGGGTGATACTTGCCGAGCACATCGCCGACGACAAGCGCGCTCTTGCGGAATTTCGCTCCGGGTAAGAGTCCGAGTTCTTTCATTGCGTAGAGGATGCGGCGATGGACCGGCTTCAACCCGTCGCGCACGTCCGGGAGAGCGCGGCCGGTAATGACCGTCATCGCATAGTCGATGTACGACTGGCGCATCTCCGAAACAATCGGCTGGTTGATGACGTTTGCGGCAATCGGCATTGCCGCATTATTTTCTGAATCTGCTTTCCCTCGCGCCATGTTCACGTATCTCTAAAAAGGTATCGTTGTCTGCTCTGCCTTCGGAGAAGTCGAGGAGGCAACGTCGACAATTTCAATGTGCGCAGGAGCGTTCGCGTCCTGTACTGCCGGCGCTGCGGCGACACCAGCGAGACCCTGTGAACCGGCGGTATCCGCTCCCACGGTGGTAACGGTCGCCCCTCCCGCGTTATCGGCAAACGAGGTGTCTTTCAGAGCGAACGCGCCCGTTCCCAGAGAACCCGCGAGCCACACGAAGGCGATAATCCCCGCGCCGGTAGCGGCACCGCCAAAGGCGACTCGTCTGCGGATGTGGTGCGGCTTCTCCCTTACCTGTCGGATGTGGTCAGAGATGGTTTTCATAAGCTTAATTTATGAGAAAAGATTTTATGACTGTATCACTAGTATACTCCCCTCAAGGCTGGCAAGGTCCTTTTTCTTCAAGGTAAGTTTATCTACTTTCTCGCTTCCGCTCCCTGCTTCTTTAAGGAACGCTTCGAGCGACTTGGGGGCTCCAATGCCGCTCCAGTGCATTGGAACTATGATCCGCGGCTCAAGCGACACGGCAATCTCGTGCGCCTTGGTGGGCGAAAGAACGCCATCGCCCCCAATCGGCACGAAGAGGACGTCTATTTCATCAATGCTCTCGCGCGCTTCCGACGAAAGCTCGGCATCGGCGAGTGCGCCGAGATGCACAAGGGTCATGTCCTCAAGCTGGACAGCATAAATCGTATTAACGGCTTTCTCCTCACCTTTCTTTAGACCATACGCACTACCTGAGAGGAATCCTTGGATGACGACGCCTTGTCGCTCGTATTCGCCGGGACCGGTGATGGCGAACGGGGTCTTGCCGCCGTAGATCACCTCCTCAACCCCGTTCATGTCCGGATGATCGCGCGAGACAAGCGCGATGTCAGCGCCAAAACGCACCGCGGGAAGAGTCGCACCCTTGGCAATGGGGTCAAAGACGAGCGTCAAATCACCGAAAGTAACCTTGAAACACTGCGCGCCGTGATGCGTGATAACCATTGCATACATTGTAGCATTTTTTTACTTTATTTGCTACAGTTTCCTCATCGTGTGCTGGAGAAATAGGGGCTAGCTAACCCTTGGGCCGAAAGGCTCAAGTACTACCTCCGAAAATCCGCACCGCTATACAGTATGTCCGAGGAGAAATCCGAAACGAAAGCGGCTCCGATGCCGACCATTCATTTAACCGAAGACCACCCGATGGCTTCTCTCATAGACGAGATCCCGATACCGCCGTCAAACGGCGACCTCGTTGAAGGGACGATTATCGCTATCAGCCGCGGTCGCGTGTATATCGACCTGCCGCCCTTTGGTACGGGCCTCATCTACGGCCGCGAATACCTGAACGCCGCCGACGTGCTCCGCAAGGCAAATCCGGGTGACGTTATTAGCGCAAAAGTCGTCGACCCCGCCGGCCGCGAGGGATATATTGAGCTCTCTTTGAAGGAGGCGCGGCAGGCGGCCATCTGGGGCGAGGCCGAGACGGCAATCCTCGCGCAGACGCCGTACTCACTCGTCGTCGAGGAAGCGAACAAGGGCGGCCTCATCCTCTCGTGGCAGGGCATCCAGGGATTTCTCCCCGCCTCACAACTTGCAAAGGAGCATTACCCGCGCGTGCCGGAGGGTGATAAGGAGAAAATCCTCGGCGAGCTCATGCTCCTCGTCGGCCATCCGCTCTCGGTGAGAATAATCACTGCCGATGCGAAGGAGGGCAAGCTCATTTTCTCCGAACGCACCGAAAACGAGGCTGAAGAGAAGGCTTCCTTGATAGACAAATATCAGATTGGCGACATCGCCACCGGCGAAGTGACGGGCATCGTCGACTTCGGCGTCTTCGTGAAGCTGGAGCCTGGACTCGAAGGTCTCGTCCACATCAGCGAGCTCGACTGGGGACTCGTGGAAGACCCGCATACGCTCTGCGCCGTCGGCGACAAAGTGAAGGTCAAGGTGATTGAGATAAAGGACGGTAAGATCTCTCTCTCCATCAAGGCGCTGAAGGAGAACCCCTGGTCCACCGCTGCGCAACGCTACGCAAAAGGCATGGAGGTGCCGGGTGTCGTCATCAAGTACAACAAGCACGGTGCACTCGCTTCTATCGAGGAGGGCGTCGCCGGACTCGTGCACGTGAGCGAATTCGCCACGCCCGCGGCGCTTCGTGAGACGCTTGAGCTTGGTAAGACCTACCCCTTCACCATTTCCCTCTTTGAGCCAAAGGAGCAGCGCATGACGCTCACCTTCGCAGAGAAGAAGAAATAAATCTGGGGGTCGGAGTATACAAAACTCGCGCGGCGCACTTCGGCGTCGCGCGAGTTTTATGTATTTAACGCGTGTTGGCGAACTGCGTCGCCACTTCGATTCCTTCAGTCGCAAAAAGACGCAGAACTTCGGCAACTTTCTTCAGGACTTTCTTTACAGTCGCCTCTTCACCGGGCTTCCACTTCCCGATGACGAGTTTGATAACTTTCTCCTCGCCCGAGACTTTTTTTGCCTGATTCCTTTTCCCTGCCGCGCTGATGCCGATGCGGATGCGTGCGAAGTCCTGCGTCTTGAGGGCGCGCATTATACTTTCAACGCCCTTGTGCCCTCCCGATCCTCGCCCAAACACCAATTTTATCGTACCAAGCGGCAAATCCAGATCGTCGTGAATGACGAGAAGGTTTTTCGCCGCCTTCGGCGACTTCACAAACGCAACCGCAGCCTTCCCCGAGAGGTTCATCATCGTCTCCGGCAAGACGAGCGTCGTGTTTTCACCTGCGAGAACTCCTTTGGCGACGAGAGCATTCGCAGCTTTGTTAAAAACGAACTCGTCAAAGCCTTCTTGCTTTGCCACGAGCTCTACCGCGTTCCTGCCGGCGTTGTGCCGCGTCTTTTCATACTCCTTTCCCGGATTCCCGAGTCCGATAATGACGAGTGACATGCCTGCATGGTAACAAGAAACTTGCGCTCTGGCGACGAGCGCGTACAATGCCCGCATGTCTGACACTTGGAAAGGTCTTCTGAAGGATCTTTTCACACTCGCGCTCCTTATTGTGGTCGTGGTCATCCCGATCCGCCTCTTCGTCGCGTCGCCGTTCGTTGTTGACGGCGAGTCCATGCATCCAACTTTCGAAAATCTCGACTATCTCATCGTCGACGAACTGGTGTACGACTTCCACGCACCAGCACGTGGCGACGTCATCGTCTTCCGCTACCCCGGAAATCCGTCCATCTTTTACATCAAGCGCATCATCGGACTCCCCGGAGAAACAGTCTCCATCAATCACGGCATCGTGACCATCACGACGCCTGCTGGAACGACCTTCACGCTCCCCGAGCCGTACATCGTGAACGAAGATGCGACCTACACGAAGAAAGTAACCCTGAACTCCGGAGAGTATTTCGTCATGGGGGACAATCGCCCCAACAGCTCCGATAGCCGTGTTTGGGGTCCGTTACCAAGACAGAATATTATTGGCCGTGTTGATGTACGCCTCTTGCCGCTCTCAAGAAGCTCTTTCTTCCCGGGTGCGACGTCCTACACACTCACCAGCTCAAGCACGACGACGGCACCATGACACGCGATACCATTCCGGCGGAAGAACTTCTGAATAAAGCACGCGCGGTTGGTCAGTATTACGGATTCACGCCGCTCGCGACCTTGACCGCATCTGCGCGTGGCGGTGCTCGCGCGAAGGGGGGGTATCCTGACACGCTTGCCCTTCTCGAACTTGATCCCACTGCCGAAGCTGTCGCGAACTTCTTGAAGCATTGCCAGCAGGCCGCGTGCGCGCCTACTCAACGACAGCCGCTCTTTGTCTGGCACACGAATATCGCCCAGGGCCGCCCGGCACAAAAAAAGGCGACGATACAATTCCACGCGCTCGGCTCAGATCACGCGATCGCCGAAGCGGTCATCATCCGGGCGATTCTCTCTCTTACGCGCGATCTTTTCCACGAAGAGCCGGTTCTCCGCATCAATTCCATGGGCGATAAAGAAACGCGCGCGCGATATGCACGCGAACTCTCCAATTTCTTTAAGAAGCGCTCAGGAACGCTTCCCGAAGAATGTGTGACCCGCTCGAAACAGGACGTGTTCCTCGCCGCCGAATTCACCATCGCGCGGGAATGCGCCGAAGAACTCCCGGTGCCAACCGAACATCTTTCTGACGCGAGCCGTAAACGCTTTGAGGACCTGCTTGAGTATTTGGAAATGACGGAAACGCCCTTTGAGCTTGCGCGTACGCTGATCAGCCGCGGTTCGATATGGAACGATACGTGCTTTGAGATTACCGTCGGGGGCCATCGCGTTGCCTGGGGTTCGCGCTACAACGATCTTGTGCGTCATTTCTTCCCCGGCACGCCCTTCAGCGCAGTTGGCGCGGTGTTTCAGATAGGAAGCGAGGGAATGGCAAAGGCGAAAAGCAAATCATCGCGACTGCGCTTCTCGTTCGTGCATATTGGAGACGAAGCGAAGCGGATTTCTATCCAGCTCGCCGAAGAGTTCAGACGCGCGCACGTCCCGCTAGCGCAAGATATTGGCGTGGAGTCGCTCACCGAACAGCTCCACCTAGCCGAGCGCCGCGGCTCCCCGTATCTGCTCATCATGGGACGCAAAGAGGCTCTTGAAGGCTCCGCAATACTCCGCAACCGAAAGACGCAGGAACAGACCACCCTTCCGCTTGAAGGCCTCGCTGAGCGCCTCAAACTGTTCGCATGAACCGGACTTGTCCGCCGTACGCAAGTAGACAATCCTGACTTCGGTGTGTTAGAGTCCTCCAATCATGACAGCCGATACAAGAGTTGAGGTGCGCCGCGGAAAGAACGAGAGTTCAACCGCGCTCATTCGCAGATTTACCCGCAGGACGCAGGGACTTGGTCTTGTACGTGAGATGCGCGACCGACGCTATTGGCAACGGACTCGGTCTAAAAACGTCGGACATAAGCGCGCACTCATCTCAAAAGTCCGTCGCGAGACATATAACGAGCTCGTGAAGCTCGGCAAGATAGACCCCGCTGCTAAGAAGAATGCGCGCAAGAGGTAGGCACCCAAAGGGCGTTTCCATATTAAACACCACTCGCTCCTCCATCAGAGGTTCCCGAGTAGTGTTTTCTAGAATTATGGAAGAAGTGCTCCCCGGCTGGGATATCTCGCTTGTCTTCGTCGGCACGAAACGGGCACGTTCGTTGAATAAAAATCTACGGGGCAAGACCTATATACCAAACGTCCTCTCCTACGCGCTTTCTCAGAAAAGTGGTGAGATAATTATTTGTCCATACGAAGCCGAGCGGCAATCTGCTGCATACGGCCTAAAAAAGCATGATTTCATACTCTATTTATTTATCCACGGAATATTGCATATAAAGGGATGGGCGCATGGTGGTAAGATGGAGAAATGCGAACAATATCTCTTGGCCAAATTCGCCAAGGGGTGAGCTTAGGCGAGCCCTTATGAAACGACGCATTGCAGTCGGCGTCGATATTGGCACCTATCAAGTAAAGATAGTGGTTGTCGAGGAACTCTACGATAAAAACGGCGTACGGCAGGGGCGCGTCCTTGGCACCGGCATTGCCGAATCCAAGGGTCTGCGTCACGGTTACATTGTCGATCAGAAGGAAGTTTCCGCGAGTATCCTGAGGGCGAAAAAGGAGGCTGAGTCTGTCGCTCATATTTCGATACGCTCCGCCTTTCTTGCCATAGGCGGCATCTCGCTCGACGAGGCACGTGCAACCGGCTCCACAATCATCTCACGTGCAGACCAAGAAATAACCGTTCTTGACATCGAGAAGGCGGGAAAGGCAGCGCGTGAGGTAGCTGCTCCCGGGTTCCTGAATCGACGCGTTCTCCATAGCATTCCGCTTGAATACCGAATCGACGGCGCTAAAGTGCTTGGCGATCCGATCGGAATGAAAGGCATCCGTCTTGAAGCTGATTACCTTTTCGTTACCTGCCTCGCCCAGCACGAGGAAGCGCTCTCGCAGGCTGTGGAAGACGCAGACATCGAAGTCATTGGCCAGATGGCTTCCCCTCTCGCAGGCTCCTTTGTTCTGCTTGAGGGCGACCAGAAGATGAAGGGGTGCGTGCTCGCGAACATTGGGGCAGAGACGATCTCAATCGTTGTCTACGATGAGGGTATCCCTATATCGATAAAGGTCTTCCCAATGGGCTCAAGCCACATCACCAACGATATCGCGCTCGGCCTGCGTATCTCGATTGAAGAGGCCGAGCGCGTAAAAATTGGTCGCCTTTCCGGACAAATGTATCCGCGCAAGAAAGTGGATAGCCTCATCGAAACGAGACTTATGGATATGTTCGCCCTCATCGATAAACACCTGAAGTCGCTCGGCCACAGAGGACCATTGCCCGCTGGTATCATCATTTCAGGCGGCGGATCGGGCGTCGGCTCCATCAGTGAAATCGCGAGGGGTTCTCTAAAGCTCCCTTCGCGGCTCGCTGAACTGCGTATCCTTGCTGACACAAAAATCCGCGATGCGACCTGGGCAGTTGCCTACGGCATTGCCATCTGGGGGCTTACCGACGACACGACTGTACCGAAGCAACCATTCTGGGAGGTGATAAAGAAGTTTTTCCAGCAGTTTCTGCCATAACTTCTTAGTTCACCCGGCGGTAAATAACGAGCCGTATCCGCGGGTTGTCAATATTTGCATATTGGCCACTTCTGTTATCATAGCGAGCACATAACTTTCATCCTATGTCCAAACGCGTTGAGCCAGAGATTGAGACATTTGCGCGGATTCGCGTCGTTGGCGTTGGCGGCTCCGGCAATAACGCGATCAATCACATGATTGCTTCTAAGGTACGCGGTGTCGAATTCGTCGCCATAAATTCAGATGCGCAAGATCTTCACCGTTCGCTTGCCAAGCGCAAGATTCACATCGGCAAGAACCTTACCCGAGGACTCGGTACCGGCATGAACCCAGAACTCGGGAAGCGAGCCGCTGAGGAAACGCGCCAGCAGATCCAAGAGACACTCCAGGGTTCCGATATGGTGTTCATCACATGCGGCATGGGCGGCGGAACGGGCACGGGCGCTTCTGCGGTTGTTGCTAAAATAGCAAAGGAAGTCGGCGCGCTTGTCATCGCCATCGTCACTAAGCCATTCGGATTCGAAGGAGCACAACGCAGGGAAATCGCTGAGCGTGGGCTCGCCGAACTGAAGAAGGAAGTGGATGCATTTATCGTAATCCCCAATGATAAATTGCTCGTGGCCGTCGAACAGACACTGTCACTTAAGCAAGCATTTGCGCTGTGCGATGAAGTCTTGCGGGAGGCGGTGGAGGGTGTTTCCGACATCATCCGTACGCCTGGCGATATCAATACCGACTTCAACGATATCAAAGCGGTCATGGAAGGCGCGGGACCCACACTGATGGGCATCGGTATCGCCGAGGGCGATGAACGCGCGAAAGAAGCCGCAAAACGGGCGGTCAACTCTCCCCTCTTGGATATCTCTATCTCGGGCGCCAAGGGCGTCCTTTGGGTCGTCGCCCACTCCGACGACCTGGGTATCATGGAGGTACACGAGGCTTCGAAGATTATCAGTGAATCCGTCGATAAGGGAGCCAAGATTATCTGGGGTGTGATGAAGGATGACAAGCTGAAGAAAGGGCAGATCCGCATTATCGTCATCGCGACCGGATTCCCCGAGAGCGCCTCACACGCGTCGCACGCCGGCACCGAACGCTCCCTATTCTCTCTTCCCCCAGAGAAACACGAAGAAGGGTCGGGACGCATTTACCATGAGAGCTTGAAGCGCGAAGAAAAACCGGGAAGCAAGCCAGAGAAAGTCGAGCCTGCCACTAAAGAGGAAGAGCCCATCGTGACCGCCCTACCCCATCGACGCGAAGATGCCCCGCCTCCGGTGCCAGAGGATGATGAGACGTGGGGTGCAATCCCAGCGTTTCTACGCAGGAACAAGAAATAAAGATATCCACGTGGCACCCCCGGTGCCACGTTCTGTTATACTGCCCGACATGTACGACCTCATCATCGTTGGCGGTGGGCCCGCTGGCGTCGCAGCGGCAGTGTATGCCGCCCGCAAGCGTTTAAAGACTGCGCTTATTGCGGAAGAAATCGGAGGACAGTCTACCGTTTCAGAAGGCATCGAGAATTGGATTGGTTCAACAAAGATACACGGCGCTGATCTCGCGAAATCTTTTCGTACGCACCTTGACGCAGTGAAGAGCGATCGGCTCGAGATTATCGCCGGCGAGCGCGTCGTTACTCTTTCGAAAACCGACAGTACGTTTACCACCACAACAAAAACCGGCAAAGAATTCGCCTCGAGGGCGATACTTATCTCCTCGGGTGCCAGCCGCCGGAAGTTGGACGTCCCAGGCGCTGAGAAGTTTGAGAATAAGGGTGTTACGTACTGTGCTTCGTGCGACGGGCCGCTATTTGGCGGAATGGACGTCGCGGTTATCGGCGGTGGCAATGCCGGGTTTGAGACCACACTCCAACTCCTTGCCTATGCAAAATCTGTGACACTCATCCACCGACACAAGGAGTTCAAGGCCGATGCAGTCACCGTCGAGAAAGCCTCTGCGCATCCGAATATGCGTATCATCACCCACGCAGAGCCGACTGAGGTTATGGGCGAACAGTTTGTTACCGGTCTCCGCTACAAGGACAAGGACTCGGGAGAGGTTAAGGAACTCGCCGTCTCTGGCCTCTTTGTAGAGGCAGGGGTCATTCCGAACACGGATTTCGTCGCAGGGCTCGTCGAGCTCGACGCGGTGAAGCGCGTGAAGACGGATCCGCGCAATCAGCGTACGAGCAT
>JAJXYL010000032.1 GCA_021780575.1 bacterium | reverse complement strand
GAAGAACCTTCGGTAATGGTGGGGGACGAGGCTGAGAGTGTGCAATCCCACGCGAGTGCGTGTGACGGCGCCAGGATGCCCGTCGTGAAAATGAAGACAAAGCCGAAAACTGCTTTCAGAATAACAGTAAAAGACCCAACAGAAGTCGAATGGGAATCCTTATGAGAATGAGTGTTTATTTTTTTCATGTGTTACTAACTAGAAATCGGATGGCTTTCAATAAAACCTGCGGTGACAACAAAACGGTCTGTCTTCTCTCCAAACGAATCGCAGGTAGAGAGCGTGAGCTCCTTGTCGTCTACCGAGAGCGGGATTGCCGCGTCGTTTGCACTCTCCTTTGCAACGCTCCGGACCCTGTAGGAGTACGCCGCAGTGGAGGAATATACAGTCACAACGTCTCCCACGGCAAGCCTCTGGATGCCGTCAAAGGTCTTGTACGCCTGATTATTCACTATCGGCAAGTAGCTTGAGTGACCAAAGAGGACTACGTTACCCGTCTCGCCAAGCTTAGCCGATGTCGGATAGCGCACCGCACCTTTGAGAAGCTCTCCATCCAAGATGGAAACATCCGTTGTGTCTGGATTCGCGATGGTCGCCGAGAGGCCGATGGCCGGGATGGTTATCTTCGTCGGCAATTCAGGAACACTCGGGACTGTCACGCTTGCGGTGGCAGACTGGTCAGCCGTAAGCACGACGGCGGGCACAGCGGGTTTAGGTAATGTTTCTGGCAAAAGGTCGAGTCGCGCAAGAATCAACACACTGCCGAGAAACACAACTGCGAAAAACCCGAGGAAGCTCCATTTCCTTGTGTACGCGCGCTTGCTGGCTCGAATAAGCCGTACCATGGCATTAATCCCTTTCATATCGTCTGATTAATAAGTACAGCATTGTACTGATCCTGTCAAGCCTCGCACCGAATCCGAAAACTTGACATAAAAAGTGCCGTATGGTACGTATGGACTGTCTTATGACTACAAATTCAATATCTAGCCCAGACCGTCGCATGGCTGTTAACGGCCTTGCCGTGGTCGGCTTCATCGTTCTTGCTGCCGCGGGCGTGTGGCTAGCCATTTATTCAACACGCTTTGTCCCGACGGTCGTGAATCGTATTGGATCGGCGGCCGTCTATCTTAGCTCAGTCTTCACTTCCCCAAAGGGAGCTTCTCTTTCCGTCGTGCCGACACTGACTCCTTCGTCGATAGCGTCAACCACGGTCCCGTCCACGGACTCTGTTGTAGCAACAACGTCTGTAGCAACAACGTCTGCTCCAGCAGCTTCAACGACCGAAAAACCGATACAAACAAATTGGGTCCCTGGTACGCCCGTCACTATCACGAACGGAGCGACCTCCACGCCTGTGGTGTCGCACTACTACGGATTGCCTGATCTCGCCGTTGATATAGAGACGGTTGGATATCTGGGGGCCGACGGCAATATTGTCGCGACTACGACAATCCCCGCCCACGCACAAATCGCAGTGAAATTTCGTGTGACCAACATCGGGACAAATCCATCGGGGTCATGGGCAATGAATATCGCCATTCCGTCTGCCGGTGCCTTTGCAAGCCAGACGTTTGACGCATTGGAATCGCTCGTCCCCACTCAGCCAAGCGAGTATGTCGCCCGATTTGATAATATCCCGGGAGGTACCAACTGGATCATCGTCATAACGCTTGACCCGAAGCACCAACTCACGGAATCGAGCACCGCGAACAATGTCGCCAGCACAAGCGTGACAGTTCTAGGCTCTTAAACGTCGAGGTTCGCCATCTTCGCGTTTGATTGGATGAACGATTTGCGCGAAGCGACATCGCTTCCCATGAGTATGTCAAAAATGCGGTCAGCCGCCTCGGCATCCTCAATATGTACGCGCTTTAACACGCGTCGCGCTGGATCCATCGTAGTCTCCCACAATTCGCTTGGGTTCATTTCTCCGAGACCTTTGTAGCGCTGGATATTCGCTTTCGCCGGCTTTTTCATACTCGCGGCTTCCGCCTCCTCAACCGGCCCTTCGCCTTCCGCATCCGCAGGGTTTTCAGACACCTCTTCGGGGGCAACGCCGAGCTCTTTCAGCACTCTCTCTTTTTCTTTATCAGAATATGCGTAGGCAACTGCCTTCCCTTTTGAAATCTTATACAGCGGCGGTTGGGCGATGTAGACAAAACCGCCCTCAATAATCGGCTTGAAGTGCCGATAGAGAAGCGTGAGCAATAGGGTGCGAATGTGTGCGCCATCAACGTCGGCATCGGTCGCAATGATAATCTTGTGGTACCGCAGCTTTGAAATATCGAACACATCGCCGATAGCGGTGCCCATGGCAATAACGAGCGCTCGAATCTCGGCCGAGGCAAGCATGCGGTCGATACGCGCGCGCTCCACGTTCAATATCTTCCCGCGGAGCGGGAGGATCGCCTGGGTCCGGCGGTCCCTACCCTGCTTGCTTGAACCGCCGGCCGAATCACCCTCAACGATAAAAAGTTCTGCCTCCTCCGCGCTTCGTACCTGGCAGTCAGCGAGCTTACCCGGCAGCGTCATGCCCTCCAGGGCACCCTTGCGCAGGACCGAATCTTTCGCCGCCTTTGCCGCCTTACGCGCCTTGAGCGCAAGGAGAACCTTGTTGATGATGGCACGCGCGTCGTCCGGGTTCTCTTCGAGGAACGCCCCAAGCGCTTCGCTGAAGACCGTCCCGACGGCGCCCTGGGCTTCTACCGAGCCGAGCTTGCTCTTCGTCTGACCTTCAAACTGAATCTCCTGTAGTTTTACCGAGACGACGGCGGTAATACCCTCGAGCACGTCGTCACCGGTGAAGTTTTCATCCTTCTCCTTCAGGATATTCGCGTTCCGACCGTAGGTGTTAAGCGAGCGAGTCAGCGCGGTTTTGAAGCCGGTAACGTGTGTACCGCCCTCGCTGTTAAAAGTGTTGTTCGCAAAAGCCGTGATACGAGAGGTGATGTCGTCCACATACTGGAGCGCCACTTCTACATGTACGCCGTCCTCTTCACGGTCCACGTAAAAGATGTTTTTGTGCACCGGGGTCTGGTGGTTGTTATAAAAAGCGACCAAGGATTTAAGCCCGCCCTCGAAGTAGAACGTAGTCGATGGGACACCGAGGGAACGGGCGCGCAGGAAGAGGGTCTCGGTCTCGAAAGCGTCCTTTGTATCGCGCGCGTCAAAGATGGCGATACGAACGCCTTTTACCAGATACGCCTGCTGACGCAGGTGCGTGACTATCTTTTCCCAGTTCCACACGATGCCTTCTTTAAAGATAGCCCCGTCTGGCTTGAAAAGGACGATGGTGCCATGCTCCTTCGTCGCGCCGACTTTCTTCACTTTTGCGAGCGCTTTGCCAACCTTGTACTCCTGCATGTGCATACCGCCATCCTGATGTACGACGACTTTCGTGTGCTCGGAGAGCGCATTCACGACGGAAGCGCCGACGCCGTGAAGACCGCCCGAAACTTTGTAGCCGGAATCCTCACCGCCGAACTTCCCACCCGCGTGAAGCGTCGTCATGATGGTCTCGAGCGCAGAGACCTTCGTTTTTGGGTGGATGCCGACCGGGACGCCACGACCGTTATCGGCAACGCGCACGTAGCTGTCAGGCAACAGCGCGACTTCTATGTCACTGGCGTAGCCGCCCATGGCCTCGTCGCGCGAATTGTCGAAAATTTCCCACACGAGATGGTGGAGACCGTCGGGGCCGGTCGTTCCAATGTACATACCCGGGCGCTTCCGCACCGGCTCAAGCCCCTCAAGAACGGTGATAGACGAGGCATCGTATGCTTTCGCGGCGCCTCCGGCGCCGCGTTTCTTATCGTCTTTTTCAGCCGTTTTAGCCATATCTTTATTGCCTATATTGTATCACAAAATGTGGTAATCTGGGACAGATGGAAATTAAAATACCGAGAACTGAAGAAGAGCGATTGCGAAAGGAGCTTGAAACCCGCGCCGATTTTGACGCGATGCGAATGAAGCGTTACTTGGCGATGCCAGACCTCTCCCGCACGCACGGTAGCCCCCTCAATGAAATAGTCGAGCGCGTGAAAGCTCTCCCGGTGTTTAAGGGCTTTGACGACATCGAAATTCCTGAGATTGTTCCTTCCTCAATATCTTTTGACCTCTTTGACTTTTCCCCAACCCACCCGGCACGCTCAACCTCGGATACATACTACGTTGATAAGGAGAATATTCTGCGCACCCACGACACGGTCTTCTGGTACTATTACCTTAACCATCCGGAAATTAAGGAGCGCATTGCAAAAGGTGAATCGATGGGGGCTCTGTGTTATGGCAAGGTGTACCGCAAGGACGAGATCGATCGACGCCACATGAACGTCTTCCACCAAATGGGTGGCTGGTTCCTCGCCCCAGACTCACAGCCACTCGGTATTGAAGACTTGAAAGACGCGCTCTCACAGGTGGTGAAGAGCGTCTTCGGCGATAGTACTATCTTCCGTTTTAATCCCGACACCTTCCCGTATACCGATCCCTCGCTCGAAGTTGAGGTTGGCGTCACGGGCGCGGCGGCGCAAGCCGCTGGAAGCGAGTGGATTGAGATTCTCGGCGGCGGAATACCGAAAGCGAGCGTTCTTAAGAAGATGGGGATCACCGGATATCATGGCTGGGCTTTCGGCTTTGGGCTCGAACGTCTCGCCATTATCGGTACCGAGGTTCCTGACATTCGTCTCCTCTGGAGCGACGACGAGCGCGTTAAAAAACAGCTCCGCTTGGGACAAAAATTCGTTGAGGTCAGTAAATACCCGCCGGTGGTGCGCGACATATCCTTCATTGTGCAGAAAGGGTTTGTACCAAATAACTACTTCGACCTCGTGCGCGATGTGGCCGATGATCTGGTCGAACAGGTTGCGCTCATCGATACCTACGAAAACGCTGATAAACTAGGCGAAGGGAACGTCAGTTATGCCTACCGAGTTACCTATCGCAGTGTCGACCGCACTCTGACGAACGACGAGGTGAACGCGCTTCATGCAAAACTTGAGAAAGCAACTTCAGAAAATTTCTCTGCGAAAATCCGCTAGCGTGGTATAATGCCGGCATTATGAGTCCAGAAGTGCTGGCGTATCCATTTCTTTTTATCGCGATATTCTTCGAGTCCTTCGTCCTTGTGACGCTTCTCTCGAAGCCCGCACGAGCGGCGCGCGCACGAACCCAAGGCGAGACGACCCCTTCGGTCGCTGTTATCGTCCCTTGCTGGAATGAGGCCTCTACGATTGCCGCTACCTGCGACTCACTGCTTGCGCTCCAATATCCGAAAGAAAGACTCGAAATTATCCTCGTCGACGACGGCTCCACTGATGCGACGCCGGAGGTCATGGCGCACTTCGCGCAACATCCGCAAGTACGCATTGTCCGGAAAGAAAACGGCGGGAAGCACACGGCGCTCAACGCCGGCATCGCGCTCACGCAAGCCGACCTTGTCGGCTGTCTTGACGCTGACTCTTTCGTTGAGCCGGACGCGCTTCGCGAGGTCGTTCCTTGTTTTGTCGACCCGCAGGTCGTCGCCGTGACTGCCGCCATGTCAGTGCACAAACCAGGCAACATCCTCCAACACATGCAGAATGCTGAATACTCTTTCGGTATCACGCTCCGCCATGTCTTCGCCTCGCTGAACGGCCTGTACGTTACTCCGGGGCCGTTCTCCTTTTATCGACGTGACGTCGTCGAAAAGCTCGGCGGATTCCGCTACGGCCATCAGACCGAGGACATGGAAATGGCGCTCCGCATCCAGAACGCGGGCTACGGAATCGAGAACGCGCCACGCGCGCGCGTCTACACCCAGGCGCCCGATACCATACGAGGATTGATAAAACAGCGCACGCGCTGGATAACCGGCTTTCTCCGCAATATCCTCGGAGAATATCGGGGCCTTATCGGTAGCCGTCGCCACGGCGCTCTTGGACTGCTTGTGCTCCCGACCGCCCTGCTCGCGATCGTAAGTGGCATCCTGCTCTTCCTGCTTACGCTTTTTCTTTTTGCACGGAATATATTTACCGCGCTCTCAATTCGCGCCGGTATCCCTCTCTCCTATGCGTACCTGCCGCACGGATCGTTTGATTGGTTCTATCTTCCCACTAGTTTTTATTTACTTCTCGCGGCCATCGTGCTGATGACGTCGGTCACTCTTATAATGGTCGGGAAGCGGATTTCAAAAACGCCTGGAAATATCGCTCTCGGTCTCGTCTCCTACGTGTTCCTGTACGGCCTTATTGTGCCGTTCTGGCTCATCCGGGCGACGAGTGATGTCGCGGTTGGGAAACGCCGCGATTGGCGCTATTAGGCATGTCGCTCGTCACCCGGAATGCGCTCATAGCTCTCGCCATCACAATCGTGCTTGCAGGCACGGTCGCATACGCGGTCAATTATTTGAATCGCGCGCGCGTCGCCGAACTTTCGACCATAGAAGACCAGCTCTCTATCGATACGCTCTCTCTCGACACACAGTTCTCACTGCTTGAGGCAGCTCCGTGCGACAGCGCTGCGTCTTCAACCACGCTCACCAGCGAACTTGCCGATTTTGGCACCCGCCTTTCGTATGCCGAAAGCCAGCTCGGCAGTGACGATGCCCAGGTAATCCGATTGAAAGAACAGTACTCGCTTCTTGAAATCCGCGATTATCTCATCACCAATCGACTCGCGCAGGCCTGCGGTACCAAGCCAGTCACCGTTCTCTACTTCTACAGCAATAACGGCAACTGCAGTGACTGCGACAAGGCCGGATATGCGCTCTCGTACCTGCGCAACACCTATCCGTCGCTTCGCGTGTACTCGTTCGACTACAACCTTGATCTCGGCGCCCTTAAAACGCTCATCGCTGTCACCAAGGTGCGGAATATCCTGCCTGCCTTTGTTATAAACGGCAAACATTCCTACGGATTCACCTCTCTTGCCGATTTGGAGAAACAGTTTCCGAAGGGAGTACTTGCAACGTCAACTCCTACGTTTTAAGCCGCCTCCCAGATTTGAATTGCGAACTAAGCCTGCTTTTAGGACGCTCCTTACTCTGCCCTTCCCTTTGTTCAGATTACGAAATGAAGAAATTTCTTATTTTTTAAAGAAAGACTTCTGGAGCCGGGGGTCGGATTCGAACCGACGGCCTGCTCATTACAAATGAGCTGCTCTAACCAACTGAGCTACCCCGGCGATTTCTACTGTATATCAGATATCTCGGGATGTGTCGCTTTGAGATTCCCCTTAAACTCGGAGAGCACTTTTACGAACTCGCGCGCGGTCTCCCGAGGAGCCGTGTCCACCTCGGGATGCGTGCGCAATCGTCGGATAAGACGGGTAAGGAGGCGCTCCACGGCCCGTACGACCAGAAGAGAGATGTGCACGATATCGTGTCCGATACGGCCCGCGAGGTGGCGTATCTCGTCGCGCAAGAACGCGCCGAGACTCACGTGGGCGAGAACGAATTCCACGCGCATGACGGCGCTATCGAAACGCGCGCGATCTGAGGCATAGAACCGTTTCCCGCGCCGAGACTCGTAACTCGTGAGCACGAGAAGACCGATGAGTAACGCAAACAGAGCGAGGATGACTATGAGGTGAGTCACGGCAATTAGCGGGCGGAGAGGCGTGTAAAGCTGCTTACTTCCGTCCGCTCGCCGAATTTCTGCGTCGCCTCATTTAACAAATCGCGCACTGTCTTGCTCTCATCCTTGATGAACGGCTGATTAAGGAGCACCTGATCGCGGAAATAGCTTGCAAGCTTCCCTTCGAGTATCTTTGCCTGCATTTCTGCCGGCTTGCCGACAACCTCCTTCTCAAATACGGCCCGTGCGGCTGTCTTCGCATCTTCGGGTATCTCGTTATCGGTCATGTACGCTGGATTCGTCGCTGCAACCTGCATCGCAAGCTCGCGCGCAAGCGCCACGAACTCAGGATTCTTCGCGACAAAGTCCGTCTCGCAAGAAAGGAGTACCATGGCTCCGATGGCTCCCTCATGGATGTAGCTCCCTATCGCACCGGCAGCGAGCGAACGATCCGCCTTCTTCTCAGCAGATGCAGCAGAGTGTTTTCTTAGGATGACGATAGCCTTTTCTCGGTCTCCGCCGGCCTCCTCAAGCGCCTTCCGGCATTGCATAACAGAAACACCTGTAAGCTCTCGCAATTCTTTGATGCTGTCGGTCGTAATTTCCATAGTGATTTACAAATAATAGCACGCGCGGCCGCGAGTCTTCGCGCAGGTGCGCTTATGCCGCTTGTCCTTTCACGAATGCCTCGACAAGCTCGGAAAGAATGAGTTCAACTGCCTTTCGAGACGTATCGTTCGCAACAATCGGATACGCCGCGTCCGTGATATCGCAGTCCGAGCTCATGATGCTGATGACGGGAATGCCCGCGTCGTTCGCCTCCTTTACCGCATGCTTCTCATGCTTAGTGTCGACGACAAGAAGTGCATCCGGTCGCTTGGTGAGTGCTGTGATGCCATCGAGTCGCCCTTCAAGGCGCTTCTTCTCGCGCTCAATCTTCACGAGCTCAAGTTTAGTGTGCTGCTTGGCGAGCGTCCCGGTCGTTGCCTTCTCCACAATTTCCGCGAGGCGATCCACACGCTTTTTAATCTCGGTCCAGTTGGAGATGGTGCCTCCCAGCCAACGCGTCGCTACATACGGCGCACCAATGGACTGCGCCGCCTTCTTCACGAGCGCGGCGATCTCGATTTTCCCGCCGACGAAGAGTATAGTCTTGCCTTCTTTCGCCAAGGCCGCCATAACTGTCTTAGCCGCCTCAAGCTGTTCGACGGTCTTTACCAAATCAATGATTTCTTGCCGCCCTCTCGTCCCTACGAGAAAGGGCTTCATGGACGGATGGCGCCGGCTCCGGACCTGCGCAAAATGCGCCCCCGTGTCGAAGAGGCGCTTAAGTTCTTTCGTGTCGTTTCCTGTTGTCATCCGGATACTCTACTTGAATCGGCGGCGGTCTGCAAGCGTAGCGCCTCGACGATGCCGTCGATATCGCCGCCGAGAATCTTAGGCAGATTGTGCCATGATTCCTTGAGCCGATGGTCGGTAACGCGGTCTTGAAGGTAGTTATAGGTGCGGATTTTTTCAGAACGATCGGCCGTACCTATCTGCGCCTTGCGCTTTGCGGCATGCTCCCGCGCCTCCTTCTCCTCGTGCAACTGCTCAAGCTTCGCCGAGAGGATCTGAAGCGCCTTGTCGCGGTTCGCCTTTTGGCTGCGTTCGGAAGAGGAGCGCACGTCGATACCGGTCGGCACATGGATGAGCCGCACCGCTGTCTCGACCTTGTTTACGTTCTGGCCACCCGCGCCGCCACTTCGAGAAAACTCCATCTCTATGTCGGCGGGGTTGATTTCAATCTTTGAGGTGCTGCGGATGGGTAAGACGGCGATGGAGGCGGTTGATGTATGGATGCGGCCGGACTTTTCAGTGAGGGGGACCCGCTGGACCCGATGAACGCCCGTCTCGAAGCGCAGGGCGTCGTAGGCGTCCGCGCCGGCAATCTCAAGCGTGAGATCGTCAATGGTGCGCGTCTTCCACCCGCGCCGCTCGGCGTACTTCTGATACATTTCTTTTAAATCACGGGCGAAGATTGCTGCCTCGTCGCCGCCAGCACCAGCACGCAACTCCATCACGACCGAGCTCGGCCGTGCAACCTCCTCCTTCTCTTTCGCAAGGATTTGCTGTATCTCGGCGAGAATGGCCGCCTGGCGGGAGCGAAGGCGGCTGACCTCTTCCTCGGCCAACACCTTCAACTCAGCATCCGCGCCTGCCGCACCCGCTGTTTCTTCTACCCCTTTCTCGAGGCGCTCATACTCCTCCGCGAGGTATGCGGTGGCGAAATTCTTTTTAAATTCTGGGGAATATTCCATATGCACAGTATACGCGGGTGCGCATATCCAGCGTCGCGAATACCGCGAGGTTACTTCTTTTTAGCGGCGCGTTGTTTGAAGCGTTCGACGCGGCCGGTTTTGTCCAGCGCGCGGTCGCCGCCCGTATAGAACGGGTGCGACTTGCTTGAGATCTCAACAGTGACCTTCGGGTACTCCTTCCCCTCAAACGTCGTCGTCTCTGTCGTCGTAATGGTTGACCCAATAAGAAAGGCCGCGCCTGAAGCCAGGTCCTCGAAAACGACAGGGCGATAGCTCTCCGGGTGAATATCCTTTTTCATCCCGGGGATAATAGCACAGCTCTAGAATTCCTGGAAGACCGGCCCGGTGTTCACGATGGTGCTGCTGGTCACCGGGCTCCCGGTGACCGTCGGGGTGCAGGTAATGGTGTAC
>JAJXYL010000001.1 GCA_021780575.1 bacterium | reverse complement strand
AAGCGTTTGCGCGACGCCAAATCTTTGCTGTCCTTGTTCCCATGCATAGTCGCCGACGATTTTCACGAAGAACGGCTTCCCCGCCTTTCTTGCTGCATGGAGAGCCGGTAGGCCGACCGAAACCGGGTCAAGCGCAAGAACGGCGTCGGCGCGGCGGGCGGCGCGCAGTACGCGACGATAGTAGGTAAGGTGGCTGATGAATCGCGGCAGGTGACGGACCCCGCTGAATTTCACCATCTCAATTTTAATACCCTTTCCCGGCAATCCATCGGAAAGAAGCTTTGCATATGTCGCAGGGCCGCCTATCTCGGGCGGATACAAGGGTGTCGCGATAACAAGCTTCATAGCTATATTCTACCTGTTCTCAAAAAGATGCCTGAAAAGGGTTTTCATATCTCGAGCGATGAGATTCCAGTCATATTTCTCACGCACGAGGGCAAGAGCATTGGCACGCACGCGCGCCACTTTTCCAGGATTCGAGATGATGTCTTTCACTGCCAGCGCGATGTGTTCCGGAGAGTCGACATCGACCGCCCAACCAGTACTTGGTTTCCCTAGATTGCGCTTCTCATCAAATAGAAAATCTGCTATCCCGCCCTCCTGGGTTGCGATGACGGGAAGTCCGACGGCCATCGCTTCAATAAACGAATTCCCCATGCCCTCCGAACGGGATGGGCGAATAAAGATATGCGCGGTCGAGAAGGCCCGCGCTAATTCCGCATGCGAGCTATGACCCTTAAAAAGTACGCGATCAGAGACTCCGAGTTCTTCGGAAAGCTTCCTCAGCTTCATCTCGTCGGGACCGCCGCCGTAAATAACGAATTGTATATTCTTTGGCAAGAGAACAAGTGCACGGATCACCTCATCAATGGCATTCTTATGTACCAAACGCGAGGCGGTGACCAAATTCACGGTATCGGCAACCACGAAAGGAGGATGCGGCAGGTTGATAAAACGGTTAAGGTCAACGCCATTTGGAATAACGGCGACCCTTCCATTGAATCCCATATGTGTCGCCCACTGCCCAAGATAGGTTGATATCGCGGAAACAGCAGACGCATTTCTAAAACCAATTGAAAGAAACGGCCGCAGGGGGAGGATAAACCACCTTGAAAACATATGCTTCCACGGGTCGCCCTCTTGAAGCGTAAGGAGGTACGGGACACGGAGACCCACGAAGCGCAGGAACACGATGGGGAATAGCATGTAGCTCATCATCGCCCAGAACGCATCAAAGCGAAGGGACACATGCAGAGCGCGCGCCGCATAGGCGGCGCGCGGTATGAAAAGGATCTTCGAGAGATACGAGGCGCCGTTCCCCACCCGATGCACGATGACATTTCCGATTTTTTCCTCCCTTACTTCCCCGCCAAAATTCAAGGTTAGGACATGGAATTCGATGTCTGGAATTCGGTCGGTAATCTCCTTGAGCGCGATTTCGGCGCCGCCGAAACGCGGATAATACGCGAGCGAGAATATGAGGACTTTTCTGATTTTTTTATCTGACACTGTCTCTATACTAACCTCTGCTGTGTATAAAAAGAAGCGCGTGGGACCTGGGGTCCAACGCGCTCCACCTGTCTACAGAATCTCGCTCGTCCCTGACCTAGAACGTATAGTCGATCTTGTCGCGCAGTGCTGCCACGATGTCCCGGAGAAGGATGTTGATCTTTCTTTCCTGCGCCGGTAACTCGGAAACCCATTCAGCCCAATCGAACGAAACTTCGACGCACCGTTCACCACCACCGTACCCGCTGAAGCCCGTAACTCGCCCGACAATGAAGCCTTCGCCATAGTCGTTGTCGTTGATGTTGCGCGAGGCGCGACGTACCAAAAATGCATACTTCGCATTCTCCTGCAGGTCCAATTCGGCGATACGCGCCCTGGCCTTCTCCACGCGAGCCTCGTAGGCCGCTGAGTTTCCACTGACCGCGCTCTGGTCAACTTTTGCTTCATTATCCATTGCCTATCTCCTAGTGACTGTGTTTTCAGAAGGCAAGACGACCGTCCCGCCTTTTCTAGGGTGTAGAATATACCTAATATATAGTGTTTGTCAAGTGCTGTATTAGTAATGTTTTATGGGCCTATTTTGGCTCATTTTTCTTAAAATCGCGGAGTACGCGAAGCGAATTTGGTTGGCGAAAGAGTCGCCCACACCAAGCGACTTGCGGGCGCGCATGCGTTTCTCGAGCGAAAGAAGCTTCTGTCCTTGCTCCGGCGTCGAGGTATAGACCTGGTCGGTCTGCGAGAGGATAAGACGCAGGAAGAGTCGCTCGTACCACGAGAGGTCCTGGTCGGCCAGCGTCACGAGGAGCGGGATGAGCTTCCCTCTCCGCAGGAGAAGCGCGGGGAGTGTGCCATAGCTCGCCATAACCGACCACGAGAAGAGGTAGTTGTGCATATTTGAGAGCTGCACCGCCTTGCGCGTCCCGAGCAGCGGCAGGAGGAATTTGTCGAGACGAGTGCCGAAGCCCACACGATGGACCGTGCCGTTCGCAACGACGCAAGGGATATCAAGTGCTTCTTTCGTATGTGCCGCCGTAATAATGTCAAAACGTACGTCCGGCATTTTTGACATGAGTTCGCAGAGCGCGTCTTCAGCGGGACCCGAGATCGGATGGAAGGTCGTCGTGAAGACCAGTACACGCTTCTCAGGCGCGGGCTCCGGCTTCGCATCCCGGACAAATGCAGCAATGTCTTCTTGCAGCGAGCGGCGCGGCGACCAGCCGAGCGCGCGCGTATTCACTGTCTCGACGACGGCTTGTTGGCGATTCCCTTGCCGTTCGGGGAGCATGACGACGTCTCTTCCGAACAGTTTTGCGAGATCGAGAATGGAATACTTATCCTCGCTACCGATGCCGAATCCGTCCCCCGTTCCCTTCTCTCCGACGACAATGAGACCATCGACGATATCGTGCACGTGCGTGAAAATGCGTTCCTGCGTTCCGGGAGCGACAACGCCGAGCGAAAGTCCGCGACGATACTGCTCTTTAAAAATGGCGACGACCGTACCCATAGTGCCCGCGCGCTCGCCGGGTCCGTAGACGTTATAAAAATAGGTTATCGCGTACTTGATACCAAACCAGTCGCCATAATTCTTCACGAGCTCGGTCATGCTCGCCTTGCTCCACGCATAGGGACTTTGATCGCGGCCGAGACCGCCATCGCTGAACTTCGTAGAGGAACCAGCGTATACGAGCTTTGCTCCTCGACGACGGGCGAACTCAAGTACTGCGAAGGTTCCGTATTGATTCAGGTTCCACACTTGCTCCACGTCTTCAAAGCTTTTCTCGACGCGCGAGTATTCGCCGAGGTGATAGATGAGATCGGGTATTTCGGGAATATGTTTCTCTATATCCTTTGTGTGCCCCTCACGGTAGTCAACACCAGGAACATGGTTTTCGCGACTGCCGGCGAAGTAGTTATCGAGTGAGATGACCGCATGACCCTCCTTCACCAGACGCTTGCAAAGATGCGAACCGATGAAGCCAGCGCCACCGGTAACGAGGACAAGTTTCTGATTCATTGCCATAGTTAGATTAGAGGAATCCGAATACACTGCCCCAGCGGGCAGACCGAGCGTCCAAAGCGAGAAATAGACCAGTAACGCTGGAGTTGTTGGGTCACAGGTTCCAGAGAAGGCAATGCCGCCCCCGCAGCGGCGAGATCTGTCGCCGCTGCGGGGGCGCGAACTGCTTCTTCATGTGTTTGAATGTTTGTCGCTTTGCTAATAACCGACTCGACCGGCTGTACCTTTTGATAACTCGCCACGCTTGCCGAAGGTTTCGGCTGTGAGACGGTGTCCGTTGCGCCGACGGTAATTAATCGCTTAGTGTTCGCAAGGGCTATGGCGCCGATACTCCTTACTTTTTGGGTATCTGCGATAGTGACAGCCTTTGAGAGCCCGGTGCCGGGAAACGTGTCGAGGAGCTTTGCACTATTGATATTTATTGACGAAGCATATGCAATTACAGGAATAGGAGCGGCCAATACGATAAGTCCGGCGGTGCGCATAGGGTATGGCTACGCTTCGCCCCGAAGCACCTTACGAAGAGTGTCCTCAGGGACTTCGAAGGGTGATTTCTCCCCTGGCTCGCTCTTCTTCGCGGGCCCCGGCGCGGGGACTGCCGGCTGAAGCGGCTGTTCGTCGTGCCGGGGCTTCTGCGGCGCAGACTGATTGCGCGTCATGACATCAGCGAGAGCTCCTTTCAAGGACTGGTGATTCTGGGTGTTTTTCCTCTCTTTTTCCGCACCGCTTTTTGCGGTCATGGTGCGGAGGATTGTCTTGAGATCTTCGGCGCTTTTACCCGCGGTCGGCGGTCGTGGGACAAACGGTCTTGTCACGCCTGGCGCGGCCTGGACGGGGGGGACTGAAGGCCTCTGCAAGACGTCCGCCGACCGCACCTCCGCGCTTGGCGACTTCACATCGACGTTTTGCGGGGCCGGCGTGCGTGGCGTGGGTTGAAACTGCCTCTTCTTTTTCATTCGCGCATCGGGTGGCGCTTCTGCGGCCGCACTCGCGGCAAGCTCTTCCCCGATGGCCGTCTCGATACTTGCCCGTTCCGCAGTAAATTGTGCACGCGACGAGGCAATAACCTGTTCCTTATAAGAAGCGGGCGGTGCCTCTATCGGCGGGATGGTCACTGCAGAGAAAGGGGCTGACCCGACGCCATCAATCATGAGCGAGAGGTATACCTGTCGACGGTCGAGGTTCACGATATCTTCTTTTGTGAACTTCGGCATAAAGACAGTCTCCAGCACTTCGGCGTCAAAGGGCCCGACGCGGAAGACGACGGTCGTGCCGACGTTCCCAAACACGGCATCGCGCACCTCCTCTTCCATCTGCTCAACATACTGGTGCGCGATGACCAGATTCAGTTTATATTTCCGGGACTCAGAAAGAATTTCTGCAAAGGTTTCGTTTGCGAAGTTCTGGAACTCGTCAACGTAAAAATAAAAATGCGGAAGTTTGGCAAGTTCTGGGGCGGAAAGATTCGCCCGGCTCATTGCGGCGAGGAAGATGCGGGTGGTGAGCATGGAGCCGAGGAGCCGCATATTGGTCTCCCCCACAAGACCTTTGGAGAGGTTGATGATGAGTATCTTTTTTTGATCCATCATTTCGCGGATATCGAAAGAAGATTTTTCCTGGCCGATGATATTTCTGATGAGCGGGTTGCCGGTAAACTGGCCGACCTTGTTCTGAATGGCGGGTGTCGCTTCCTGGGTGTAGCGATCGCCATAGTTGGCGAATTCCTTCGTCCAAAAGTCCTTTACGACCGGATCCTTCACATTGTCGACAACCTTCTTCCGGTACTCCTTGTCGGTGTACATGCGGTTGACGCCGAGCAGGGTCGCACCCGGGTACTCAAGCAGGGCCAGGAGCGTATTCGTGAGTATGTACTCCATACGCGCGCTCCACGCATCCTCCCAAATCTTCTTGAAGGTTGCCATGAGGCCGCTCACCACGAGGTGGCGCCGGTCGTATCCGACGTCTTCCATGACATTGAACGCGATGGGGTGTTCGAGGTCGAACGGGGCGAAATAGACGACGTCTTTGATGCGATCCTCGGGAATATAATCGAGCAGGCGATCGACGGTCCCGCCGTGCGGATCGATGAATGCAAATCCCTCGCCGTTCCTGATGTCTTGAATCGCCATATTCTCGAGCAACGTGGACTTGCCCATGCCGGTCTTGCCGATAACGTACATGTGGCGATCGCGATCCTTCGACTTGATGCCGAAGGGAATGTACTTCCCTCGCGCGTCAGTCGCGGCAAAGTAGGTAACGCGTTCTGGGTTCTCCATCACGCTCCAGTATAACAAAACTCCTGTAACGAAATCTTACTCCCGATGCGTGCGCAGTGAGAGGCCGATACCAAGCACGTAGGCGCCGAAAACGACGAGAAGGGATGTCCGGATATTAATCGGCAACCCGGAGAATGGCGTCAAAATAACCAGGATGCCAAGAAGGATAAGTATGCTGGGACGAGACATGGGCGGAGTATATCAGGGAGCCACGATGACGACAAATTCCCCCCGCACCGTGTCGGGATGCGCGGTAAAGTGCCCGAGCACTTCATGTGGGGCGCCCGAGATGACCTCTTCATGAACCTTGGTAAGCTCGCGCGCGATGACAACTCTTGACGCGGGGGAAGCTTCTCCTAACTCCGTGAGTAATTTCACGATGCGGTGCGGCGATTCGTACAGCACAACGGGAATGTCACTCGCAGCGACTTTCTTAAGCGCAGTCTGGCGGCCCTTCTTGTGCGGCAAAAATCCGAGGAAGGTGAATTCGGCAATGTCCATCCCTGCGATGGAGAGCGCGGCCGCGAGCGCCGAGGGTCCCGGTATCGCTTCAATGGCGGCGTCGGGAAGTCGCGCGCGCACCTGGGCGACGAGCCGCGCACCAGGATCAGAGATTCCCGGCGTACCGGCATCACTCACGAACACGACCTTCTCTCCCGCCTCAAGTCGTGCGCATATTTCATCGGCTTTTTTGATTTCAGTCGCAGCATCAAGACGTTGGAGTGGTTTCTTGATTTCGTAACGCGCAAGCAGTTTTGAAATGACGCGTGTGTCCTCGGCATAGATCACGTCGCACTCTTTCAGCGTCCGCAGGGCGCGAAGCGTGATGTCTTCCAAATTCCCTATCGGCGTTGCGACAATTGAGAGTTTATTCATAGTATTTATACGGAGGCCACCAGGGCGTCGGCGACTCTGTAGATGTCGCCCGCGCCCATCGTCATGATGGTGTCATCCTGCTTGGTGGCGTCAAGCGCTTGTTTAACAGCATCAAACGAATCGAGCGCTACCGCGTCCGTGCCGGTCGCCCGAATACGCTCGGCAAGCATCTCGCTTGAAATGGATCCGTCATCCTCCTCACGCGCCGCGTAGATGGGTGCAACAAGCACTTGGTCAGCATCACTGAAAGCGGCAGCAAACTCATCGAGAAGGTCCCGGGTACGGCTGTAGAGGTGCGGGTGGAAGGCGACGATGATGTTTCCCCTCACTTTCCCCCGTAGAACCTTCAGCGTCGCACGGATCGCCGTCGGGTGATGCGCGTAGTCGTCGTACACGTCGGCGCCGCTTGTGGTCTTTCCCTTGTACTCAAATCTCCGCCAGGTGCCCTGGAACGAGGCGAGCGAGGCACGAATGATGCCATCTGAAATCGGCGAGTGGACAATGCGTGCGGCCGCCGCGGCAGCGCGCGCATTCATTTGGTTGAACTCGCCCGGCAAGCGGAGTTCATAGGCCGGCTCCTTCGTGTAATCGATAACCCTCGCTTTTACGCTCGCCAGGAGCGGCGCGATGTTTTTATTCGACACGTCAGTCACGATGGCTCCTTCTGCTGGCACGCGATTCGCCGCCTTTTGGAAGGTCTCCTGTAGTGCCTTGAGCGACGGAAACCAGTCAGTGTGGTCCCACTCGAGGTTGGTAATCACAAGCACCTGCGGCGAGAGCTCGAGGATGTGGTCGCGATATTCGCAGGCCTCGACCACGAACAAGCCTGAGTCGCCGTGCAGGTAATTAGAGCTGAAATCTTTCACTAAGGAGCCCACGACCGCCGTCGGCGATGCCCCTGCGGCCCTTAGTATATGCGCAAGCATTCCCGTCGTCGTTGTCTTTCCATGCGTGCCCGCCACAGCGACCGTACGTTTCCCTTTCGACACCTCGCCCAATGCCGCGAAGTATGACCTCTGCGGGATGCCAAGCGAGCGCGCTTGTGCGCGCTCCGGATTATCTTCCGGTACAGCGTCGCTGTATACGACCAGCTCCGCGTCCTGCGGCACATTCTCAGCTCTCTGCCCGATTACTACTCCAATCCCCCTCTTCGCCAAGAGATCTGTCACCGGGCTCTCACTACTGTCAGAACCCGTCACCAGAACCGCCTGGTCATGGAAATACTGCGCGAGCGCGCTCATCCCTATTCCGCCGATGCCAATGAAGTGGACTTTCCTCATAACGCCTGCACGATAGCAGTAAATTGGTCCCCGCGATCAAACTCGTTCTGAAACATGCCGAATGAGGCAAACGCGGGCGAGAAGAGAATGGTGTCGCCTGCAGTCGTCGTTGATACCGCTTCGGCAACCGCCGCCTGCAGCGAGTCATATACGGATGCGTTTGGCAACCACTCGAGCACCCGGCTCGTACCGGTACCGGCGAGCAAGATAACCCGCTTCACCTCCCCCAGTTTGGCGAGAAGGGTGTTCATGTCGAGGCCCTTGTCGGCGCCGCCAGCAATGAGCACCGTGCGCGCCGGGTCAAGTGCGGCGAGTGCGGCCATGGTCGCTTCCGGCGTTGTCGAAGTCGTATCGTTATATATCTTCACGCCGTTCGCCTCGCGAAGGAGCTCGAGCCGCCCCGGCACGCCCGCAAACGATTCCAACGCGCGACGGCTCACGTCGTCCGCGATTCCGCTTGCGCGGGCGGCAGCGAGCGCAAGCGCGGCATTGTACCGATTGTGTACGCCCAAGACACGAAGTGTCCAGGTATCGGGAAGTTTGAGCCCGTCAACCACGAGCGTCTTCGCTTCTATGATATCGCCATATTTCTCGATGATGGTCGGTGCGGCCTGTTTCCCGAGAATGAGCGTATCCTCTTCGTCTTGGTACAAAAATATATTCGCCTTGTCCGCAAGATAGACGCCCATTGCATCCTTGCCTGCGGCACGCGATGCCGAGTAGTAGTTCAGGTGGTCTGGATAGAATGTGGTGAACACCGCGATGTGCGGGCTCATATTCGCTTCCCCGAAGCCCTGCAGTTGCCACGAGTCGAGCTCGAGGACAGCAGTATGTTCAGGGGTAACTTCTTGTAAAAGCGCGAGGGTGGAAACCCCGCGTACATTCCCGCCAAGAAGTACCGGCTTCCCCGCCTCTTTCACAATGGCGTAGAGCATGTGCGCCACCGTCGATTTCCCCCGCGTGCCTGTGACCCCTATAACAGGGATTCCTGAAATCTCGGAAAAAAGATCCGCGCTCATCCGGACCGGAATATCGTGTTTCTTCGCCTCTTCAATGTAAATCGAGTCGAGTGGGACGCCGGCGGCCTTGAGGACAAGATCGCGGTTACGAAAATCTTCGAGTCGGTGCTCTCCGAGAACACAAGTGACGTTGGCGAATGGCTTCAGCTGCGCCACGGAACTCTCGAGCTCTCGTGGCGTCTTAAGGTCAGTTACGATAACTTCGGCGCCGCACGTGGCGAGATATTTCGCGTCGCCTACCCCTCGGCCTAAGAGGCCGAGGCCCATTACGGTGACTCGTTTTCCGCGAAACTGCCCTGAAGCGTCCATACCATGAATCCTATCTCATTCACGAATACGCCGCACGCAAATCCGTTATTGTAAACAACTGACGGTATTCTCCTGGTCTTGATGAGTAAGGGCAAGCATTGTTTTCGGCAACTCGATAACCTGGTAAGGGCTTACGGCCGCATGTGGGGAGAGGCAGCTGACACCCGGCTTCGTGAGGAGCACCGTGACCACGCGGGATTGGGAGTCCTCAACCTGAGATACCTTGATACCATAACCGGCCGCCGGCTCATTCCCGGCAAAGACTGCTATGACGTCATTCTGGGTGAAATCGACCGCAGGGGTCTGGCCCGGAGCGTCAATGATGGCCCAGAGTGCGAGAAGTTCAGAATGGGAAGTGATGAGGTAATTTGAGCGCGCCGACACGGTTGAGTGCATGCCGTGCGCAAGTTCGGTGAAGGATACGGGTACGGCTCCTGTTGAGATCGGCGCGGGGACAGCCTGCGTCGAAAGTAAGCTCGTACCGTACGTGGAGGCAACCGCCCAGATCATGATGGCGATTACTCCAATGCCGACAACGATGAAAACATTGCGCATGTGTTGCTTTCAGTATACCGCACGTTCGCATTCCTTCTTCCGTCCGTGGGCATAAACATCTGTGCAGGCAGCCAGGGGTCGAACCAAAGGCCTTACCAGCTGGGTAAAAGAGGTGTGCTGTGCTTTGTGCAAGCGCCAGGGGTCGAACCTGGGACCGCCCGAGTATCAGTCGGGTGCTCTACCAACTGAGCTACGCTTGCACAAAGCACACCACTATTAGCTGTTGGTCTGTGGATAGTACCAAAGATGCCGCTGTTCTTCCACTAGACTTAGTGGTACCGATGGTTCACCGTGGCAATACGCGCGAGCCGAAGAGAATCCACAATGTGCGGATGTCTACCCTTGAAGACAAGCTGCGCCGACATAAAAACAAACGCCGCGTCTGGCGACGGTGTATCACCAGACTCGCCGGACTCAAGTTCGAACAAATAACCTACGACGCCGCCTCGCTTGAGGCGGCGTCGTAGTATATAGAAAAGA
>JAJXYL010000039.1 GCA_021780575.1 bacterium | reverse complement strand
CGAGATTGCGCACGGCCCCGCGGCGGCAGCTCAAGCCGCCGCTGCGACTGACGCCTTGTTCGGCGACACACCCTTTAAGAAACTCTCTCGCGACGCTCTTGCGGTCGCGCTCGCCGAAGCTCCCTTCGTAAAATTTTCGAGAAAGGAGCTCGAGGCCGGCGCCTCACTCACCGAAGCGCTCGTGGCCGGCGGCCTCGCAATTTCAAAATCTGACGCGCGACGCCTCATAGAGGGAAAAGGCATCACGCTCTCCGGCCAGACCATTGAGAAGCCTGATCAGAAGATTTTCCTCGGCGACCTCTCAGGCGGCCACGCGCTCGTGCGCAAAGGGAAGCAAGGAGTCCTCATTCTCGTTTTGAAATAATACTGCGTGCATTATAGAAAATGTCCGGCACTGAAGTGCCGGACATTTGTTTAAAAGGCCGTTCGCTTTTGCAGGCTCCGTATGTGGCCAACGAGAGCGCTCATCCCCAGCGCGGTGAGCCTGAACTCTGCCTGGTCAATATGCCCGTCCAATGATCTCGAAGTTTCTTCGATAAACCGAAGGTCCAACAACCGATCCACTATTGCGCGCGGTATCGGGATCAAATACTTCTTCGTCAACTCACCCCCGGTGCAAACATTGTTATAAATCTTGACCCGGACAAAGCTTTCGGTACCCTCCCGAACAACCACTCGGTCGATCCTTTCATCGGAGCATTCGATAAGAATAGCGAGCACGTCCCATTCATCCTGAATGGATTTCCCACTCTCGTGTTTCTTCCTCGGCAGGAACGCCGTATAGTGACGGTTTCTGATAAAAGGAATCTGGTCTCCATAGAGCTGGAGTTGGATTGCCAGCGGCGTAGACGTAGCCATGATGACCTCCGCAACAGTACTGTTTGTCAAAGCCTCTTCAAGAGTATGTCCGAAAAAACTATACCATATGGTGCTGTTTTGTGCGCCGGGGAGGATTCGAACCTCCGTAGGGCTATGCCCGACAGGTTTACAGCCTGTTGCGATTGACCACTCCGCCACCGACGCAATGGGGCCTAGTATATCAGTATTTTATATTCCTGCACTGCGCTCCGTGAGACTGTACACATGGACGACGGAAAGGAATATCGAAAGCACCAAGGGTCCGAGGATAAACCCAAGCGGGCCGAAGAAGACTACACCACCGAGAATGGAAAAGAGAACGAACAGCGGCGACACAGCGAGGCCTTTGCCGAAGAAGTACGAGGTAAGAATGTCGTCGATAAGGATTATGACGGCAATCCCGAAAAGCGCGAGGCCGACCGCGGAGATGGTATCGCCCTGCAGGTACAGATACGCGATTGCCGGAATGAAGGCGAAGGGCGTGCCCAGGCCGGGAATCGCCCCGACAATGCCGCCAATACTGCTCCAAAGAATCGCGTTCGGTATGTTGAAGAGAGAAAACGCAATCCAGATGCAAAACCAGCGGATGAGAGCATTGACGACCGTTCCCTTGATGACCGATTCAATCGTCTGGTACATCTTGTTCAGGACTTCGCGGGTCGTCTCCTTCCCGAGCGGGCTCGCCTCGACGAATGAGACGAGCAGGTCCTGTCCGTCGCGCAGGAAGAAGAAGAACGCCAGCAACATGAGCGACGTTTCAAAGATGATGGTGAGCGTCTGGTAGGCGAGCAGTCCGAGATTATTAGAGATGAATGCGAGCACGTTCCCGACGTAGACGTTTATATCAAATACAAAGCCGGGGAATACCTTTTGTATCGGATCTTGAATCGCCTGCTGGATGACGTGCAGGTATTGCGCCCCACCCCCGTTCATATTCGCATACAAGTTCTGCGCCTCTCGAAATATTTGCGCTCCAAGGAAGAAAAGCGGCACGATAAAGAATATAAGAGTGACGGCGACCATAAGCACCGCGACGAAATTTTTCCATCCGCCGAGCGCGAGCGTCAGACGCTCATATGGCCGGTGGAGGAGGATGGCAAAGACAGCGGCGAGCGAGAGGAGCGCGAAGAACGGCGCGAAAACGAAGAAGAGAAGTGTCGAGGCACCCGCGAAGAGAACAAGAAGAGCGAGGCTCTCAAATCTGCTTTTCGGCATAGGCATAGCGTAACACAGGTATGGTATCGTATCCGCTATGAACGATGAAAAGCCTGTTCTCGTCTCGGGAATACAGCCGACCGGCGACCTCCATATCGGTAACTACTTTGGCGCCATGCGTCAACAAGTCGAGCTTTCAAAAACGGGGAAATATCGTCCCTTCATATTCGTCGCCGATTACCACGCCCTCAAAACGATGCAGGACGCCGAGGGAATGCGGCGCCGAACCCATGAGCTCGTGACGGCGTATCTCGCCATCGGCCTCGACCCAGAGGAGGTCGTCCTCTTCAAACAGTCCGACGTGCCCGCGCACACCGAACTCTGTTGGATTTTTGATACCATCACGACAATGCCGTATCTTATGCGTGCGCACGCATTTAAGGACGCTGAGGCGAAGAATAAGGAGATTAGCGTCGGCACCTTCAATTACCCGATGCTGATGGCGGCCGACATCC
>JAJXYL010000023.1 GCA_021780575.1 bacterium | reverse complement strand
GAAAAAAGAAAAGCAGCACTAGCATTTTTAAAAGCCCATCGAACAGGAGTCCTTGCTACTATTTCTCCGGAAGGAGCCCCGCATACGCGGCTTGTTTACTACGCGTGCGATGATGCGTTCATAATCCACTTCCTTACTCTAAAAGGAACCCGGAAAGCGGTTGACCTCGCTTCACACCGGCAAGCTGCCTTCACGGTTGCCGCCGAGCAAGTCCCTCAAGCGCTCGAACTGGAAGGTACGGTGGAAGACGTAACGGAAACAGCGACCATTGACTCCACCTTGTCAAAACTCACGGAAAACTGGCTTTCAAATCCCTCTTACGGAGCGCCACTCACCCGTTTTGACGCTGGCAGTATCATTACTTACTACCGGCTCACGCCAACGTGGATACGGTGGGGAGATTTCACCTCCGGACATAAAACCGCCGACGTCCTTACGAATATTTCCGCACCCTAATCGCGCCGCCAACCGCTTTCTCGGGGGGAATCTTTAAGGAGCGCGTGATACCATTTCTGTATGGCTCGTAAGGTACTTGCGTTCTCTATCCTTGGTACGATTCTTATCGCCAGCTCGCTTCTATTCCTGCAAAAAAGTCCGTGCGAGACCCCAATAACCTATAAAATAGGGACAATAGATCCTCGGTTCGGCGTAACGCTCGACGATTTCAAAAAGGATATTGTTCAAGCGGGCGGCATATGGGAGAAGCCAGTTAATAAAACCCTTTTCACCTATGATCCGAACGGAACTCTCACTATCAACCTTATCTACGATAGTCGCCAGCAGATAACCCAGAAGGAGCAGGTGTTAAACGCGAACATCAGCCAGACTTCCCAAACGGCTGATTCCGTTAGGCAACAATACACCGCGCTCAAGGCGGAATACGAGCAGGCGCAACAGGGATACGCAACCCAGCTGGCGGCGTTTAACCAGGCTCAGGCAAGCTATAACGCTGCAGTAGATCACTGGAACAGCGTCGGAGGCGCACCCAAGGCGCAATATGATGCGCTTACGGCAGAAAAAGACAGCTTGCTCGCACAGCAGGGCGCACTCGAGCAGAAGATGGTCGAGGTGAACCAGCTGGCTGACGCGGTGAACGCCTTTATCAATAAATACAACCTGCTCGTCTCATACATAAACTCGAATGTCCGCGCGATAAATAACGACGGGCTCGCCGGAACGCAGTTTGAAGAAGGTGTGTACATTTCGGATGGGAGCGGGAAGAGAATCAACATCTACCAATTTGAAAATCAAGTGGACTTGATACGCGTCCTTGCACATGAGATGGGACACTCTCTGGGGCTTGGACATAACGCGAACCCGAACTCTATTATGAACCCGGTAAACCAAAGTGACTCCCTCACTGCGAGCCCCGAGGATCTTCAGGAACTGACGGCGGAATGCGGAATTAAATAAGCCGGATAAGGGGCCATATTGATTTAGTCATCTATTTATGGTACTATTAAACCCAATGAAGAAATACATTGAGGAGCTCTCAGTAAGCGAGGTGCGGATGACGCTCGCTGATTTTATAAAATCGTACAACAAGGGCCTGCCGAGCGGCTTCCCCCGCTCTTCGGCCGCTCTCTTGAAAAAATATAAGGAACTACACCCGCTCTTCTTCAAGCACGGCGACCTCTGGTCCCTCGACGAACACCGGAAAAAAATCATCGACTGGCTCCCCCAGCAGCTGGAAGCCATACGGCGCTCCTCTGAAAAATAAAACGGCTCCGCAACTGCTACAATGGCGGCAATGGATCGCGTGTGGCTGAAACGAGTTGGATTTAGTGCGCTGGCCGTCATTGTCGTCGTGTCGGGGATTCTGTCGCTCCCCACACTTCTTAAGATTGACGTGCGGTATGAGCAGAACAGAGATTTCTCTGCGATGCGGGAGCAGTTCCCGGTCACGGTGAACCCCAAAGAAAAGACTATCGTCGAAGATCCTCGAGTAGACGCATTCCTCGGGAGCCCCGGCTCGCCGCTGCAAGCCGCGGCCGGGGACGTCGTGAATGTATTCGGAAGGGTCTTTGCCTGGGTGGCGACCGCCGTCGCCGATTCTTCGTTGTATCAAAGCATCGCCGGAACCGACGGGCGCTTTGTCGATATATCCCCCGGCATGAGAAAAGAGCAGGTGGTGAATGCTTTCGCAGACGTTCTCGGGTGGAATGCGGATCAAAAAAAACAATTCTTGACTGCCTCCCCCTACTCCCCGCTTCCACTTTCCGAGGGCTCGTTCTCGCCTGGCGTCTACCTCGTGACGAAGGATACGACACCGTTGATGGCGCAGGCTTTAGTAAACCAGCGCTTCTCTGAAGAGATCCTTGCTCACTACAGCACAACGACGGCCGCTGTGGTGCCGCTGAAGGAGGCCCTCATCGTCGCGTCTCTCGTTGAGCGCGAAGCGGGAGGGCCGGACGATATGCGCACCATCTCCGGCATTATCTGGAATCGGCTCTTTATCAATATGCCTCTCCAAATAGACGCGACACTTCAATACGCGAAAGCGAGCGACACGACGGCTATGGGTTGGTGGCCGAGGGTCCTGCCTACCGATCAGTTCCGCAGATCGCCCTATAACACCTATCTCCATGCAGGACTCCCACCGGCGCCCATCGCGACCCCCTCGGTCGCAGCCGTCCTCGCCGCTCTCAACCCGAAAAAAACTTCCTGTCTTTTCTACTTCCACGATGCCGCGAGAGGATTCCATTGTAGCGATACCTATGCCGAACATGTCGTACTCCTGAAAAAATACTACGGTCAGGGGAAGTAGGCGGCGATGATAATCAACATTGACAGAAAAGTGTAGTCCTGCTACTCTTAAGTGATCAACCAGCGCTGGATCCAGAGAAGTGGGATCGAGCTTCTAACTTCGGCTACTGATTTGATACATTAGTCACACAATCTATCTATCTCTAGTATGCAAAACGGTACAGTGATCAAGAAGAACGAGAAGGGCTTCGGCTTCATCAAAGTCGACGGCGCGTCGGAAGGCGCGAAAGACCTCTTCTTCCACTCTAACGAGCTCCAGAACATTTCGTTCGACGAGCTCCAGGAGGGGGATAAGGTCTCCTTCACGATCGGCGACAGCCCGAAGGGCCCGAACGCACTTGGCGTTAGCAAGATCTAAGCAATTAGATCGAGCAGAGAACACCGCGCTTTTAGCGCGGTGTTCTCTTTTACGATATACTTTCCCGACATGCTCGAGCCGAATAAAGGGAAAAATCTGGAAACCACCGTGGACGGCGATCGCTATCTGCGCCTCCCTATTAAAACGCGGCTCATACAGGCGGGGGATGATCTTATGGAGCTCCTGAAGGAATACGCAGCACCTCACCTCATGCTGGGCGACATGCTCTTTATCAGTGAGAAGGTCGTCTGTGTGTGTCAAAACCGCATCATCCGCGCCGATGAAGTGAGAACCTCATGGCTCGCACGCCTGCTCTCAAGCAAGGTCAAGAATTATGCGGGAACACCGCAGTTCCGGGGACTAGGACACGGCACGGCCCCCGCGATGCAGCTTCTCATCGAGGAGGCCGGATACCCGCGCACTCTCTTCGCCGCGGCAGTATCGGCCGTCACGCGCCCGCTCGGCATTAAAGGCGCCTTTTATTACCTCGTCGGCAAACAGGCAAAGTCTATCGACTGTCCGATGTCGTGGACCATTGAGGAGTTTAAGGATTACGCAAAGCGCGCGCCGCTCAAACCGAACAAAGTTGCCCGAGAGATTCGTGACGCACTTAACGTCGAGACCGTCATCGTGGATGCTAATTACCGCGGCGCATTCTCTCTCGGAAAATCGACGACGAAAATTACTGAAAGATTCATCCGCGAGCTTCTCCGCGATAACCCTGCGGGTCAGGACAGCGAAATGACGCCCTTCTTCATCGTCCGCAAAGCCGCCTAAGTTCGCGGGTGCAATCTCGGCCACTCAGTGAGCCGTCCAGCCATGCGTTCCATCTTGTCTGCTTTACGCACATGGCGCCAATTCCCTTTCGGTACCAAGAAATAATGTTTACGTTCACTTAGAGCATTAGCAACATCCCACAGGTCCTTTTCTGTCGTGAGCCAGTCAGTGCCGAAGCGGCGCATATCGAGCGGCTGGCTGTAACACTCCAGCACTTTCTCACCGTTTGAGTTTAGGAACCATTCATGGAAATACGAGAGCGCGAGCTCGTGCGGCGTACGATACACCGGGTCGCGGAATCTGATAACCGCGTGATTCGTCTTGCTGATGGCGCCGTAGCGATTCCCGCGCTTGTAGAGCGCGACGACATGATCATCGTCCCCTTTGCCGAGCCGTGCGGAGAGATTCATGATGAGAGGCGGATCGCCAGCTATCCAAAGCGCGGCGGCGGCGAGAAGTGCGCCCTCGATACAGTGAGCCTTCTTCTCTTTAAGGACATAACGCGGGGACCGGTGGGTATCGCCATGCTTCTCCCAATTCATTGGGAGCTTGTCTAAGAAATCCTGTATCTTAATCGGCGTCGCAAGCTTCGCAAGCGCCTTATATTCACGCGACGCGAACCCGGACTTCTGACGGGTGAGGCGTTCCATCCTCACTAGAATACCTCACTTTACTTCAATGCGAGTGGGTTACCGCTCACCAATGCCGCGAGATCTTCCTGCGTCTTCGGAAGCCGGCTCGGATGGGTAAGGTCGATATGACCAACAACGCGGATGAGGGCGTCTGAACAAACGCCGAGTATCGTACTGGCATTCTTGGTGGAACCGTCGGCCATGAGGTAGTTGGACTTGGTACTGAAAAGGATGTCAATGCGGTCTTTGTACCGCACGTTCATCGTGTCCGCGATGACGCGATAGCCGATGATGGGCGCTACGATGTCATAGCCGCAGGAGTCGTTCCGTTTAGGCGAACCGACGAACTCGATGACAGTGCCGAAGGGCAATTCACTAGCGAGGTCCTGTGAGCGCGCCGCAACGACCTCGGGGTTTGAGTATGCGCCCGAGGCGGTCACGAGCGGTTCGCTATCGGTCTGTGCCGGCACGGCATTATACGCGGTGATGGCTACAGCGTAGCTTGGTGAGATCGGCATTGCCGACACAGTTGCGTGCGCCGGTATGGCGCCGAGGACGGCGTTGGACAAAAGTAAAAAGGCCATAAGGCCTTCTATAGCAGTCATAATATCGTGTAGATACCGAAACAGTAAGTAACTGCCTCGTTGTTTGCATACTAGCATATTGACAATATTATGTCAATAGGTCTAGTATGTCTGTAGCGTGATTATTTTCAGGGAAAATGTATGGGAATGATGCGAGATTCCATACGCAATCGGGATATACGCCAGTATGGGAAGGGTTGCATCGGATACGATATACTGTCACTGAAACTCATGCGGTATTTGAATTCTACGTATCTTGTCTTCCCGAGTGCAATCATCCTGCTCTTCGTGGGAGCCCTCATCTCCTCGCTTTCAGACCTCTACCTCATCGCGATTGCAATCGGCATCGTCCAAATACTCATCATTGCCTACCGCGAAGTGCGCGCGGGCAATAACTCGCTTGACTACATCGCATTCCTCGCGATGGTGCTTGCTGTTTTTACCCACGAGTATCTCGCCGGTGCCGTTATCGCTTTCATGTACACCGGAGGCGAGGCGCTCGAGGCGTATGCGTCACGCCGCGCCGAAGCGTCGCTCTCCTCCCTTCTCGCCCGAATCCCAAAGACGGCACTTGTGAAGCGTGAAGGAGGAGCCTTTGAAGAAGTGCTGCTCCCTTCAGTTCCCGCTGGCGCTACGGTTATCGTACGCGGCGGCGAACTCGTCCCCCTCGACGGACTGCTCGCGTCTCCGCAAGCTGTGCTGAGCCTCGCAAACCTGACGGGCGAACCCTTGCCCGAGACGGTGGCTGAGGGTGCGGTTATAAAGAGCGGGAGCGTAAATAAGGGGGCGGCGTTTGATCTCATTGTATCTGGAACACTCGCGACCTCAACCTACGCAAAGATCGTTGATTTGGTAAAAAATGCAAGAAATAATGAAGCGCCTTTTGTGCGCCTCGCCCAGAAGGCGAACTTGCCCTTCACGTTTCTCACGCTCCTCATTAGCGGCGGTACCTACCTGTTGACCGGCGACCCTATCCGCGTACTTGCGGTGCTTGTTATCGCGACCCCCTGTCCGCTTATTATCGCAGCGCCAGTCGCCTTTATCGGCGGCCTCGCGCGCGCGGCGGGCCGCAATATAATCGTCAAGACACCTGCAGTACTGGAGACCGTCGCCAAAGTGAAGACTGTTTTCTTCGATAAAACTGGAACTCTCACGCTTGGTGAGCCGCAGCTGACGGGTATCACTCTCATCGACGCAGGAGTAAGTGAAGCGCAAGCCATTTCCCTCGCCGCCGCACTTGAATTCCATTCGATTCACCCGCTCGCACGCGCGATTATCGCCACCGCAAGAGATCGCAATGAAACACCGGCGCCTGCAACCGAAGCAAAAGAAACCATAGGCGTCGGTATTTCAGGCACCGTTAACGGATACGTAATCTCTATCCGGCAAGCGCCGGAAGAGCAGCACCGCGAGGGAGGCATCTCTCTGCTTCTTTCCAGAGGGGAACACCCTCTCGCAACGTTTCATTTCGCTGACGTCTTGAAGGAGAATGCGAAGAAATTGCTCGAAGAGCTCGCGCGTTCTGGCATACGGGTCGCCGTACTTACCGGCGACCGGAAAGAGAATGCGGAGAAAATATTTGACGGTCTCGCGCTCACGATCTACGCCGACTGCACGCCTGAGGAAAAGTACCGTCTCGTAGACGAAGCGCGGACACGCGGCGAAATGGTTGCCATGGTGGGCGATGGCCTAAACGATGCGCCTGCGCTCGCGAAAGCCGACGTCGGCATCGTCTTTTCGGGTACGGAAAACAGCGCGTCTATCGAGGCCGCGGACGTGGCAATTCTTGGTCATGACGTAGCGTCCATACACGAATTGTTCGCGCTCTCAAGACGGTCAGTGCGCATCGCAAATGAGAGCGTCTACGCCGGCATCGGGCTCTCAACCGTCGGCATGCTCGCCGCCGCGTTCGGCTTCATCGTTCCAGTCGAGGGTGCGGTGCTCCAAGAGGGTATTGATGTCACGGTTATCGTAAATGCCCTGCGCGCAGCTTTAAAGCCGCGCGCTTAAAAAAATCCCGGCCGCGTGGGCGGCCGGGTTTTTAGTGCGCTCTGTCATGCGAGCAATCAAACCGTTCCCTGATCAGGGTCGAGTTCAGCTAGCATTGGTCCTGAATAGAAGCGCCCGTCATCTGGACAGATGAATGCGGCGTACCTCCCGGAGAGAGCTGCGAGCCGGACGGGCGAGTAGCCCTTCATCAAGTGTTCAAGGCCACCCCACGCGAGACCAGAGGTGGGCCCCGGTTGGGGCTCGACGGAACTCCAGAGTTGTCGCGCCCTGGCGAAGGACTCCTTGCGAGTCACCTCCTGGAGACAGTCGACTGACTCTTCCCAAGGCAGTGTCACGACACTTTTTATTTTCTTCTCATCGCGCGCGCCCGGCACCTGTTCGCCGAGCACGGGGCGAACGCCGAGTATGGTCGTTTCTGGATGTGCGCGTTTGAAGAAACGGCCGACACCGGCAACCGTACCCGCCGAACCCATCGCGATGGCAACAGCAGCGATCTTAGAAGAGTCGCCGCCGAGCGACCGCACTATTTCGGGCCCGGTGTACAGTTCATGCGCGCGCAGATTGCCCATGTGACCGTACTGATTTAGGTGGTAGTGACCTGGCTTCTCCCCCTCTTCCCGCGCCGTCTCGGCAGGCTTGGCAGCGTGGCGGACGTCAACAAAATCTCCGAACGCTCTCAAAATGGCCGTCTTGCTTTCAGGAACGTCGGAAGACATCACGGCCTTGACCTTCTGAAAGCCAAAGGCTCGGGCAAGCCGGGCGACCGCATGGGCGGTGTTGCCGCTCGAATCGATGACGATCGTGTGTTTGTCCTTATAGAGACCGTTTTTGAAATCTTCCAGCATCATCTGCCATGCGGCAACGGTCTTGATGTGGGGGAACGTGGAGAACGGAATCAGGGCGACAATCTTGATGCCATACTTTGCGAATGGATTCAGTTCGAGAGGAAGCTCTCTCGCTTCCATAAACTGCTTCCCTGCGGGATTGAGTGCTTGGGAAATTGGATCAGTCAGGACTTGTTCGAGTGTGCGATTCATGACGTACTCCGTTTAGGAAATGACAATAGTGGCTCTCATGTTGGGTAGAAAGAGCCTCTGGGCCAGAGCATACTCTCATTTACTCCGGACGCCAACCCTTCTTTACTTCGGTAATGCAGTTCGCGTCGTCCATAAAAACGACAGTCGGGCTCATCTTTTCCGCTTCCTTCGGGTCTACCCACGCCTCGCCAAGAATGACGACTTTATCGCCCTTCTGGAACAGGCGAGCAGGCGGGCCATTGAGGATTATGTCGCCCTTCCCTTTTTCCCCCTTCAGTATGTAGGTGCGCCACGAGACTGCGTTTGAGAGATTATTGATAGTCACCATCTGTCCTGGTATGAGCCCAGCCGCTTCAAGGAGAACGCCATCTATTGTGATGGAGCCCATATACCCGAGGTCGGCGTCGGTGACTGTCGCTCGGTGCAACTTCGCAATACAAACGTTTACTAACATGCGGCCACTATACCACATCTGTCCAAGGCGTCTGAATGGTATTGTGAGGGCAGTTGCCGCCTATGGATTTTATCTTTTTAATAAATATATTCGCGCTGCTCTTTTCCTTCTTTGTTGCGGGAGCACTCCTTGGGGCCCTCTTCTCGAAGACGCTTCGCAAGAAGCTGATACATGCCCTCCATCTCACCAGGACCCTGTACGTCAAACGCCTCTCGCTAAGGCGATCCTCGCACAACCCAATTCTAAAACCGGGGAAACATCCATGGATGGCGGAGGCGGTACTGAATCCCGCGGCTCTCGTCCTCGGAGATCGTACGCACCTCCTCTATCGCGCTATCGGCACGGACGGCGTCTCGCGACTCGGCTATGCGAGCAGCTCCGACGGCATTATCTTTAATGAGCGGCTTCCCTATCCCGTCTATGTCGCACAAAAGCCACGCAACCTGCCAGGCCATGTTCGCAAGTACTCCCCCGTCCTGTACCCCTCAGGCGGATCGTGGGGCGGATGCGAAGACCCGCGCATGGTATCTATCGAAGGCCGCATCTATGTCACATTCAACATGTTCGACGGGTGGGATTATATACGAGTCGCCGCTATCTCCATAGCGGAGAGCGATTTCTTGACGAAGCAATTCTGGAAGTGGGATGGCCCGCACATCCTCTCGCGCCCGGGAGAACTTCAAAAGAATTGGGTTATCTTTCCCGAGAAGATTGGGGGGAAATACGCCATCCTCCACAGCATCACCCCGACCGTGGAAATAGCATACCGGGACGCCATCGAAGATGTCGGTGTTACGGAGCCTTTCATTAAAAGCTGGGTCGGATCGCGCAGCGCTCTCCCAGCGCGGGAAGACTCGTGGGACAGCTTCGTCCGCGGGGCCGGTCCGCCGCCCCTCAAAACCGATCACGGATGGCTCCTCTTCTATCATGCGATTGACGAGCGCGAGCCGGGTCGCTACAAACTCGGCGCGATGCTGCTCGACCTCAATGAGCCGACGAAGATACTCCATCGCGTAGCCGCCCCCATCCTCTCGCCCGATGAAACGTACGAAAATCACGGAAAGCCCGGCATCGTTTATGCCTGCGGCGCCGTCGTACGCGAAGGCACGCTCTTCGTTTATTATGGAGGTGCGGACAAGGTTGTCTGCGTCGCAACCACCGCTTTGGACACGTTCGTCGACGCGCTCATCAGGGGCGTTCAGCCCGAACTGGTATCGATGACCCACGCACAAACCGACTAATCTATGTTTGTCATCCGCCGAGACCCCCATAATCCGATCCTTTCTCCTCGCCACGAGCACCCGTGGGAGGCGCTGGCCGTCCTTAACCCGTCAGTCATCCGCGAGCAGAACGGGTGGCGTATGTACTACCGTGCGCTCTCAAATCCGGCGGCACTCGTCTCTCCCTATGCCGGACAATCAACCATCGGCGAGGCGTTTTCCGAGGACGGCACTCACTTCTCTTTACAACGGCAGGTGCTAATCCCCGAAGAGTCGTGGGAGGCCTACGGATGCGAAGATCCGCGCGCGACTGTCTTTGAGGGCGTCACCTACCTTTCGTACACGGCGCTCGGCGGCTATCCGTTCTCAAAAGACAATATAAAGATCGCAATCGCGGTCGCCAAAGACGGCGAAAACTTTACTGAACGGCATCTCGTTACTCCCTTTAACGCGAAAGCGTTCGCTCTGTTCCCCGAGCGGGTCGCCGGGAAGGTCGCGGCAATCCTCACCGTGCACACCGATGAGATCGG
>JAJXYL010000044.1 GCA_021780575.1 bacterium | reverse complement strand
CGTCACGGGCGGCGGCTGCGACTTCACGGGCCGCCTGTACTTCCGCTCTCGCTGAAGGCTTTGTGGAACTCGCGATTGCGTCGGCCTCGTCAAGGCGGCGCTGCGCGAGTGTCACGCTCCACTCCACCGGCGTCTGCTCGGGAACCGTAAGAACCTTCTCGACCGGCTCGAGGATGCCGACCTTCACTGCGTACAAGGGGCTCCCCGGCAGAGAGCCGTGCGCTGCATAAGCGACGCTGCTGCCTGCCACCAGCAAGAGAACAGTCGTCGTTGCAAGAGGAAAATGGGCAAGAAAAGACCGAATCTTCCCAAGTGCCGCTGGGACACCCGCGGTATACGCGGGAACGGTATGAAAATCCGCGTACGACGAAAGCTCGGCGCGCATACGGCTTCGCACGCCCTCCGGGAGTTTGACGCCCTTCAACGTTTCTATGACTTGTGTGATTGTTTTTTTATTCATGGGGACGGATGATGTCCTGTACCTTCTTGATGGCGCGATTGATCCGCACGGAGACAACGTTCGCGCTCGTGCCGAGAAGCGCCGCTATCTCTTGCGGAGAATACCCTTCGACAAACCGCAGAAGAAGGACATCGCGCGAAGATTCGTCGAGCTGGTTGACGGCCCCGAGCGCTTCTTCGGTCTCCGCGAAGACAAGTATGTCTCCACTGCCCGCTCCCACGAAATCGGCGCCAGCCTCCATAATTGCGTCAAGCGACTGTTCTTTCTTCTTACGGTACCAGTCAATGACGAGGTTCCGCGCAATGGTATAGAGGAGCGCCTGCTCGTTTCCTACCACGACCCCTTCGCGCATCCTCTGCCAGAGACGCATGAAGGTCTCCTGGGTGAGATCTTCAGCGAGCGCGGCGTTGGAGGTCTTCAGGTAGCAGAAGCGATAAATCGGGTCAGCATACCGGTCATATGCTTTAAGAAAAAGTTCTTTGATTGTTTGCTGGTCCATATAGTATGACGCGCCGATGCCGATACTCTTATCGCCTCAAGAATCGCCACCTTCATGGTAGCGCACGAGACGCGCCCCCTCAATGAGGGGCGCGTCTCCCTTATCGACGTATGGGCGGCACCGCTCTTATCATCTACGGGGCGTCCCCTCTCTCAAGCTCAAGGCAGACCGAATTGATACCGTACCGCTTCCCTCTCTGCTAGCAGTCCGGCAGACGCTTTGCTGCACCCCCGGCTTTACTGCGCGACGACGAGCGTACGGCGCATCGCATCGAACTCAGCGAGGAGCGCCTGTTCGTCAAACCTGCGCACTGTGCCCGGCGGATAATTCTCGAACACGCCGTAGTGGATATAGTAGCGCACCGCGATGCACGGATTCGTCCCCGCCAAAGCGAATACTATCTCCTCGTAGCGATTCCCCGCGCCCGCGCCGGTCGACGTGGCGACCGAGTAAGTCACTCCATCGTCAATGACAGTGCTCGCCGTCGCCCTTCCTAGGAAACGACTCGCCGTGCACTCGGGTGCCGGCGGGCCCGCCTTCGCAAAACCCTCGACGCTCAGATAGGAGTCGGCGCCAAGATTGGTGCCTGTCGCCATCGCGGCAGGTATGGTGAATTTGATGCCATAGATATCCCTTCCCGGACCAAGCCCTTGGTACCGATAGGACTGGTCAATCGCGTACCCCTCCCGAAAGCGTATTGAAAATCCTGCCGCGCCGTTTGAATAGAAGAGCGGGAGGTTCTGGCCTGCCTGTTCAGGAGCGATGGCGATACATCCGGTGTAGGTCTTCTCCTGGCCGTTTTCAAGTACGAGGGCGGTGTTGCCCTTTCCCCAGAAAACGAAGGATCCATCGGCGTTCGCGTAGCGGTTGCCGTCGGCCGAGACAGTCTGCGCGAGCGTCATAGTACTCCCGCCGGAAAACGACAGCACAACGCTTCCGCCTGGGGTTGGTGGCCTATCGGGACTCGGAGCCGGCTTGCTCTCGCCCCGGTAGAAAGCGGCGGTAAGACCCTTGCCTGCGTTACAGGAATAGACGACCGTGGTAATAGGTGTCGGCGGTGCTGGCTTCTGCCTGTGTATGACAACAAACGCGATAATAACCAGAGCGACTCCGAGCGCAATGTTTCGTATGCGGGCATTCATCGTTACTAGTATACCACCTGTCTCAAGTTCCTATTCAAAAACCATGTGGATGGAACGGCAGAAATAAAAAACGAGCCGGTTTTATAGTCCGCGATGTTTTGTACTGTGGGCAACGCGTCCCTTATTCCCAAACCGATACCACGCTCCCCACGCGACAATGAGGGCGGTAATTATATAAGAGTCGGCGTCTTCACAGGAAGAAGCATCACACCGTGTTGAATAAAGCGAATCTTTGACGTATTGTCTCTCTATTGCCAGATCGTCTAATGGTAGGACAACGGACTCTGAATCCGTTTATCTTGGTTCGAATCCAAGTCTGGCAGCCTGAAAATGAATTACTGCCCTATGGAATTTAAGTGCAGTAGAGTAGAGTAACTGTAATGGAATGGTATGTATACATAGCGAGCTTTTTTGCAGGAATCTTTTTAGCGAATGCTGTTCCGCATTTTGTGCAGGGCGTTTCGGGAAATA
>JAJXYL010000043.1 GCA_021780575.1 bacterium | reverse complement strand
TTCACGGGTAAGATTTACATGACACCGCCGACGCGCGATCTGTCCGAACTCATCTTGCGCGACTCGGCCGACATCCTCGCCGCCGACGCCGAACGCCGGAATCTCCCGCCACTCTACGAGGGGAAAGACGTTGACGCTGCGTTTGCGCTTTTCGAACCTCTTGAGTATCACACGGAGAAAGAAGTCGCACCCGGCCTCTCTGTCTTCTTACGAAACACGGGACACATCCTCGGATCTGCGAGCGTGCGGGTTACCGATGAAGAGGGAACAACGGTCGCGCTTACGGGCGACATCGGCAACTCCCCCTCGCCGCTCCTGCCCGACTGGGAGCCGGTACCGGACGCCGATGCGCTTGTGATGGAGAGTGTCTATGGTGACCGGCTTCACCCGGAACAGAAACAGCGCGTCCAGCTTCTCCGTGACTCTCTTGCGAAGGCAATTGCGCGCGACGGCACTATTCTCATCCCTGCCTTTTCATTGGAGCGCACCCAGCTGATGCTCTACGAATTATCTAACTTCTTTGAGGCGGGAGATCTGCCAAAAATTCCTGTCTTTCTTGATTCGCCGCTTGCCATTCACGTTACCGGCGTCTATGAGAAATATGGTCTGACCTACTTCAAGCCCGCTACCGAGGACGAGATGAAAAGGGAGGGGAGTATTTTTGAATTTCCATTCTTGAAACAGACGCTCTCGCGCCAAGAATCAGTGGCGATAGAAAAAATATCGAATCCGAAGATTATCATCGCTGGCGCCGGGATGAGTCATGGTGGCAGAATAGGGGGGTGGGAAACGCGGTATCTTCCAGACCCGAAAACGACGCTCTTTATTGTCGGCTATCAGGCGCCCGGGTCTCCGGGGCGGCGGTTGAAGGAAGGAGCCTCAAGCGTGCGTTTAAACGGCCAGAACGTCCCCGTACGAGCCACTGTAGAGCTTATGGAAGGATGGTCGGCGCATGCTGACCGCGACGAGCTCTTGAAGTTCGCAGAGGCGGCTCTCGTGGAGAAGCGCCCCAAGGCCATATTCACCGCCATTGGCGAACCGGCCGCCGAGCGTTTCATTGCGCAACGCATCCACGACTATCTCGGCGCGCACGCCATCGTTCCCGACCAGGGACAGACGTGGGAGATTACCAAAGACTCGGTGAAGGAAATTTAAAAAAACCGCCCCGAAAGAGGCGGTTTTTTGTTAGATGACCTTCTTGGCGATGCGGGCAAAGATTTCGGGATGCTCGGAGGCGAACTGCGCGAGGACCTTGCGGTCGAGCTGGTACCCACCCTTCTTCAACTTATTGATAAAGGTGCTGTACGACTTGTGGCCGTTGTCGCGAAGCGCGGCATTGAGGCGCACGATCCATAGCTGGCGGAAGTCGGTCTTCTTGTCGCGACGGTGGGCAAAGGCGTAGCGGCCGGCGCGCATAAGCGCCTCATGGGCGTAGCGTTCCTTCTTGGAGCGTACGCCGCGGTAACCCTTGGCCCGCTCGAGGATATTCTTGCGGCGCTTCTGCGCCATGACCCCTCCTTTGATTCTTGTCATAGAAAATGATTGACTTCGATTAATTACTTCGCACCGCTGCCTGGCAGGAAACGTGCGCGGACTTTTGCCGAGAGATTAATGGAGACAGAGCGGCGTTTTGCCGAGCGTTCGGAGCCACTCGCTTTTGCATTGAAATGATTCTGGCCCTTCGCGCGCGCGAGGAGCTTCCCGTTGCGGGTAACGCGAATTCTCTTTGTGTATGATTTATTAGTTTTCATTTTTTGGTTTCAATTCTTTCTCCCGTTTCTGTTGGGCCGCCACATCGCGCTCTATGACACCCGCAAAGCCTTTAGGACTTCGCGTAACAGGCTCGGCGACCTTGTAGGCATACGGAATAAGTTTGAGGAATCGTTCAAGACGCTCCTTCAAAAACTCCTCCCCCATGCTCTTGTAGCGACCTTTGAGAAAGAGTTCGGCGCGCACCCGATGGCCCTCGGCGAGCCATTCGGCCGCTTTTTTTGCCTTGAGATCCATGTCGTGGTCGCCCGTGCCTACCTTTATTTGGACCTCCTTGGTCTCGGACACCTTGACCTTTGCTTTGGCAACTTTCTCCTTCTTGCTTCGCTCGTATTCAAATTTACCATAATCCACGATCTTCGCAACGGGCGGGACTGCCGAGGGCGAAATCTCTATCAGGTCGAGTCCTGCGCGTAGCGCGGCCGCTTGGGCGTCGGTGAGGGAGAGGATTCCGAGATTCTCGCCCTGCGCACCAATCACGCGCAATTCTTGCGCGCGGATCTCGTTATTTATGCGAAGTCGGTCGGTAGCCACTGGAGGTTAAGGAGACTGTAGCACGAAAAGGGTAGGGAACGCAACGTATTTCAATCGAAGGTCTAGTTCGTGGTGGAAAGAATTATTTCGGCCCCTGGTAGGGGGCAAATTTTACCGGTGATGGTAATGTTGATCTCATTGTAGTGGGAGAGGTCGACGAACTTTTGCGCATCATATCGCGCGCCGTCGGTGCGCTCTACAGGCGTTGGCAAGAAGCTTTTCGTTGATAACGGAGCAGTGTGATACGCTGGTCTTGATGGAAGCTTTATCAGTTAAAGCCAAGCGGGAGAGGGATATTCTCTGGTTTTTTGATCTCGCCCTCCTGCTTAAGGCGATTGACGGCGGGTTCGAAGTGCTCGTCGCCCTGCTTGTACTCGTCACACCTCCTTCGCTCGTGCTCACCATGACGACCTTCATCACAGGTGGCGAGCTCGCTCAGGACCCTGGCGACCCTATTGCGAGCGCTCTCAATAGTGCTGCGCATTCATTCACCATCCACACGCACTATCTCCTCGCGTTCTATCTTGTACTCCACGGAGCAATAAAGATCTTCCTCGTCATAGGAATTTTCGCGGGAAAGAAAATCTCCTATCCGCTTTTCATGGCGGCGCTCGCCCTGTTCGGCGCGTACGAAGCGTATCGGGGGTTCATGCGACAAGAAACACTCCTTCAGGTGCTCGCCATCTTTGACTTTTCTCTCCTCATTCTTACGGCGTATGAATATCGGCGCCGTTACCCGAAGCTGGCACATAATTCTTTCTCGCTCGGTACATGAGAATGTTGTGACGTGCGATGAGGAACAAGGCGAGGATGAATATGGCGGCAATACCCCAGCGCACCTCCCCGACCCACGTGGATGAAAGGCTACCGAACAAATATGAGAGCGTAAAAAGCGTTGTTTCCAGCAACAGCCCGCTGGCAATCGCTGTCGATATGTATTTTGAGAGTGGGAAGCGGAAAAAGCCGCTCGCGACATAGGTCGTGAGTCGTAGGCCAGGCACAAAGTGGCCTGAGAAAATTATCGTTAAGTATCGGCTTTCAAGCCATGCACGGAAAGGGGCGGTAAATTCGTGGTCAATGTAGTGCGCAAGTCGCGGATGGGTGCGCGCAATCCACCCGATAGCATAGAGCACAACGTCTCCGGTTATGATGCCGGCATAGAGTGATATAAGCGCGACGGGAATCGAGATGGTGCCGTCAGCGGCGAGAACGCCAACGATAACCGTCGTTGCGTCTTCAAGAAAGAAGGCGCAAAACATCACGGCGAGCGAGAGGAGTACCGTACTGCCGACAGCGCCGCCAATGAGGTGGGAGAAAAAAGGAAGCATACGGATGGCCATAGTTTAGCAGATTTTCCTATGATGAGATGAAATGCGCGACGGGCTGGAAGCGTATATAGTTACAGGTGCCATGCCGCTGCCGATAACTGATGAGGAGATCGTCCGTCGGACGCTCTCTGATAAAGAGGCGTTCGCACTGCTCATCGAGCGCTATGAAGCGAAGCTTTTACGCTACCTCGAACGGCTTGGCATCGGTGTCAGAGAGGATCGCGAGGATATCCTGCAGAATGCGTTCATCAAAGCGTATAAGAACCTCAACGGTTTTGATTTGACGCTCACGTTCTCTTCATGGATGTATCGCATTGCGCACAATGAGGCGATGAGCTTTTTCCGTACCAAGCACGCTCGTCCACAACTCATTTTGAGTGAGGAGGGTGAGGCGCTCATTACGGAACTGAAAGATGAGGACTCTGACGCATCTGCGCTTGCGGAACTCCGGCTCTCGAGTGAAGAGCTTGCGAAAGCGTTCGCAACCCTCTCTCCGCAGTACCGGGATGCACTCACGCTCCGTTTCTTTGAGGATCGTTCCTACGCCGAAATGTCTGATATTCTTGAGGTGCCCGTAGGGACGGTTTCCACCCTCATTCATCGCGCAAAACGCGCACTCCGGTCTGCTCTCCCGAAACAATTCTTACCATGACTACCTCAAACGAACAGACACACGACCATCTCGCGAAGCGGGTCCTGGGACGCATTACTGACGAGCATCTTACGCCGCATCCGCGCTGGAAATTCCTCGTAAGGAATTACGCTTTCTGGGGGCTCGGCGTCTTCGCGGTTCTGTTGGGCGCGCTCGCATTTTCGGCAACTATTTTTGAAGTGCAGAACGTGGATTGGCGGCTCTTCCCGGCGACACATACGGATTCGCTCTCTTTTTTCCTTGCAACGGCTCCGTTTATCTGGGTGCTTGCGCTCGCCCTATTCATATTCGTTGGGTATATGTATGTCCGCCGGACCGCGCACGGGTATCGATATCCGCTTATTGTAATTACCGTCGGCGCCATGCTTCTGTCTTTCTTGCTCGGTAGCGGCCTGTACGCAATTGGGTTTGGCGGAGAAATCGAAGAAGCTGTCGGCGACCATCCGCCCTTTTACCGTCCCATTCTTGTTGAGGAGCGTTCATGGTGGCTTGCTTCACAGAAAGGGCTGCTTGGCGGGGAAGTGGAGAAAGTTTCTCCCGGAGTCACGTCCTTCGTCTTGCGCGACTTCTCTGGCCAGATCTGGAATGTGGATACGAGTGATTTACGCAACCGCGACCTTGTCGCGGTTGCGCGCGGCGGGATTGTGCGCATTATCGGTGCACCGGCGACCTCCACGAGCTCCATTTTCCACGCATGTTTCGTGTTCCCATGGGTAATGAAAGGGATTCCCCGGGACGATCCGACGCCACTGCCTCTGGCGGTAGTCGCCTCGACGAGCGGGAAGACAGCTATGTCGCAGAGCAGCGCGTGCAAGGATATCCGCCCCTATAAGCAACTCCACCGCGTCGAGAATACTTGGTAGTTTTTGAGCGAGAATTCCTGATTTGCATAGAGGTCGGGAGGCGCGTATTGTTTAGGCATTATGAAGCGAATAGGCGTCGTTGCCATCCTCTCGTTGGCCTTTTGCGGCCTCGCGGATGCGGCGTATATTGCCCAGCATACCGTGAGCGGTGTCCCGATTATCTGCAATATCCAAGGTCTTTCGGATTGCAACACGATTGTGTCGGGGCACTATTCGCGGCTTTTCGGCATTCCACTTGCTGAGCTCGGCGTCCTCTTCTACGGCGTCCTTTTCACTCTCGCAGCTCTCGAGATCATCCTCTTCGATCAGTTCTTGCGCCGCGCCATCCAGATACTTTCACTTATCGGCATCATCGCCTCTCTTTGTTTCGTTTCATTGCAGGCATTCGTTATAGGGGCATTTTGTATTTATTGTCTCACTTCCGCCGCCATCACGCTCCTCATTCTGCTTTTTGCGAGCTTCATTGAACCGGTATCATTGAAAAAAAAGAGCGATTCGTCACTACCAAATCTGCCGCCGCCCCAGCGTCTTACGATGCCGCCCGCGCTATAAGCAATTTATGCGACGGATACTTCTCTCCCTCCTCGCCCTGCTTCTCATGCCGGTGAGCTTGTACGCGGAACATGCGCCAGCATCCTTTTCCAGTGCGCAAGCACTCCTCTCGGCGAGTTCTTCTCCCGGGAATGTATACACAGCAGGCGCTTCGGTCGTAGTTGCCGCGCCGGTGGGAGGCGACCTCTCGGCATTTGGCGGATCAGTCATTACCGCAGCACCAATAGCGGGTGACGAGCTTCTTTTCGCGGGCTCCATACAGTCGCGCGCTCGCGTCGAGGGCGACTTTAGGGCAGTGGGAGGGAGTATTTCCATTGAGGAACCAGTGTCGGGCGATCTCGTCGTTCTTGGTTTTACGGTGCACGATTCAAGTCGTGCGGGAGGAAGCGTCTTTATTATAGCCGCGAATACAACCCTCAGCGATGGAGCCGTAGGCCCGGTCACCATTTATGGGAACAACATATCGCTTGGTGGTAATTTCGCGGGGGATGTCACTATCGTCTCGAGTGGCCGGGTCTCGCTCTCCGCGAGTACCACGATTGCAGGCAGACTCTCATATGAGGCTCCCGAAGAGGCAATAATCCCCGCGTCCGTAACGATACGTGGCGGTGTCACCTACACGAACGCTTCCTACCTGCCCGATGTCGGCACCTCGCGCGTTCTCTCGCTCATAAGCATCGGGTTTTTCCTTTTCGTACGCATCTTAGGTGCTCTTATTCTCGCCGGTCTTCTCGCCGGTCTCTTTCCGCGGCTTGCCGAGACGGTTCTGGGGCGTACGACGGCTATGCGTCCGAGCAGGATATTTCTTACAGCGCTGCTTGGCTTCGCTGTATTCGTGGTAACGCCGATCCTTTCCCTCCTCCTAGCGCTTACTTTTGTCGGGATCGGTCTCGCGCTCCTCCTCCTCATCGCTTACGCGCTCATCGCATTCCTCTCTCTCCTCTACGCCGGCATTCTTCTTGGCGGTCTGTTTGCGCAACGGTTTCTCCACCGTGACTCCGTGGTCTGGCACGACGGAGTGTTCGGCATGCTTGTACTCTCGCTCATAACCCTCATTCCCTATATCGGCCTCATGACTGCATTCTTCTGTACCGCTCTCTCCGCGGGAGTCCTTTTAATCACGTTCTTCCACTTTGCCTTCCCGCACGAAGAGCGCACGCCGGGGTCGGTATGAGTCGCGAGGGGCGCAGTGCGCGCGCGAAGAAGATAGTAGGTTATTTGAAGAAGGCCTATCCAGTGCCGAAGAGCGAGCTTACACACCACACACCCTTTCAATTTGTCGTGGCGGTGATTCTTTCCGCCCAGTGCACGGACAAGGCGGTCAATAAGCTCACGGCAACGCTCTTTAAGAAATATAAGACGGCAAGAGATTTCGCAAAAGCCACCGAAGCGCTCTTTACCAAAGAAATTTCAACCATCCCATTCTTTCGTAACAAGGCGAAGGCGATTATCGGGACCGCGCGCCTCGTGCAAGAAAAATACGGGGGAAAGGTGCCGCAAACAGAGACAGAGCTCGTTGCGTTGCCCGGTGTGGGATACAAGACGGCGCATGTTATTCTCGGCGAACTCTATGATACTTGGGAGGGTATTGCAACGGACACCCACGTGAGGCGCTTCGCAAGGCGTCTTGATCTGACCTCCGAGACCGACCCCACGAAAATCTCAAAAGCCTTAGAGACGCTCATACCAAAAAAAGACTGGAAATATGTGAATAATGGTCTCGTGCTCTATGGTCGGTACGTTTGTCCCGCCCGCCCGCACGACTGTCGGAAGCACCCCCTCACGAAACTCTGGCCGCCCGCCCTACGGCGTTGGCCGAAAACGAAATAACGCAATGATAACGCCCGCGGAATTCAGAACGCTCGTTTGGCGTCAGTATCGGGCACACGGCCGGCACAACCTGCCGTGGCGGCACACACGCGATTTATATCGGATTCTTGTTTCGGAAGTGATGCTTCAGCAGACACAGGTAGAACGGGTTCTCCCGTTCTACACAAGATTTATTAAAAGGTTTCCAACGGCGAGAAAATTGGCGCAGGCGTCGCTGTCTGAAGTCCTGAAAAGTTGGCAGGGACTTGGCTACAACCGTCGAGCGAAGATGTTGCACGCTGCGGCAAAAGAAATCTGGATGCACAAATCACTTACCGTCACAGAACTGGAGGCATTGCCGGGCGTCGGACCGTACACTGCTCGGGCGGTTTCCGCGTTTGCGTACAATGCGGATGTTATTTTCATAGAGACGAATATACGCACGGCGGTCATTCACCATTTTTTCCCGAACAAGAAGGAGGTCTCCGACAAGCTAATCGCACGGACTCTCGCGCAAGTTTTTCCGAAAGGGAGGGCGCGGGAGTGGTATAGCGCCCTCATGGACTATGGCGCCCGCCTGAAACGTTCAGGCGTTTCTCACAATGCGCGAAGCCGACAATACACCAAGCAATCGAAATTCGCTGGATCGCTCCGGGAGGCACGCGGCGCCATACTCCGCGAACTTATCCGGGGGACGGCTTCGTCATCACACCTCGGTAAGTTATTCGGCCCGACACGCCGCGCGCAGGTACATACCGCGCTCGAGGCGCTCATGAGAGAAGGGCTAGTGGAGAAAGAGGGCAGGGAGCGCTACACACTCGCCGGTTAACGAAAATCCTTTATCGAGGATGTCGAAAGGGTGCCTGCGACGAGGATAAAACCGCCCGTAAGTATGAATAGCATCTGATACCCGTCGAGAAAGAGGATCAAGCTCCCCACGAGAGGTGCGATGGCGTTGGCGAGCGGCCAGACGCCGCGGAAGACGCTTACAGAGACGATATCTTTTTCTGAAACGCGCCGAAAGAAATGCCCCTCCGTCATGCTCTCGATGAGTGCAGCGCCAGTGCGTGTCGCGACGAGCACGGCCAGAATTGTAAGCGGCGTCGAGATTGTGGTGAGGAATCCCACGGCAGCGAGCGCGGAGCCAGCAATCAAGAAGCCGGCCATCATTAACTCCTTGTCGCCGAGAAACCGATCGGCAATCCACCCGGCGGGGTACTCGATTAGTATATAGGGCACGAGCATGACGGCGAACATCCAGCCGAGCGCCGACCAGGGTATGCCGAGAACAGCATGGAGATAGATGGGAACGTAGAGCGGAGCCCAAATGTAGAAGAGGTACAGGATGAAGTGCCCTATTGTGACGGCCAGAAGATCGCGGTTTTGTGCAACGCGTTGCAGCGTGTCGCGCAGGTGGGAATGCCCCACTATTGCTCCCTCGGGAAGGCGTCGCGCCGCGAAGAGAATAATAAATGGCGCGAGCGTGGCGGCAGCGGTGAAGAAGATGTAGGTATAGTTCTCAACACGCGCAAGGAGCGTACCGATGAGAAGTGGTGCGACGAGGGCCCCGACGTTTCCGCCGGTAAGAAAGAGTGTGCGCACGCGGCCAGTGGCGTTTTCATTGGTGACCGTCGCTTCAAGAAGCAAATCGAGTTCATAGAAGATCAGCGGTTGAAGCGAGAGGGTGAGGATGATGAAGACGGCGCTCGCGATTGTGCGGGGCGCCGCGGCAGCGGCGAAAAGCAGTATCATATTCACAAACGCCAGGAAAAGCGCGAGCTCTTGGGCGCCGTAACGCGCCACCAGGCGCGGCAGGGAAAAGAAGGCCATGATTGTCACAGCTCCTCCCGTCGCAATTGCGAAACCAATATGCGTCTCGGAGATGAATGAGGAAAGGTACGAGAGCAGGGTATAGCTCACCAGTGTTGCGGATACTGCAAGGAAGAAATTCCCGACCGCAAGAATATTGCGTGCGTACATCGTTTCCGAGCATACCACGGGAGGCCCCCAAGAAAGGGGGGTAGGTTACGCGGGTGTGGGGGCAGGGGGCGGCCAGCTACAGTACAGGCTCGCTGTCGCTACGCTTGAAAAAGTATCCCTCAAGGGAATAGGTGTCGTACCCGTAGAAAATGAACGCGATGGGGATGCCGATGAGTATTACGTGGGGCCAGACAGCCTCGCCAAAGTACCAGAGCGAGAGTGATAGCCAGAACAGGAGGAATAGGGCGGTAAAGCGTATCTCAATACCGAGGATAAAGAAAAGGCCGATGAGTATCTCGATAATAGCTGCCCCCACGACAAGAAAGTGGGGTTCGAATCCGAAGAAATGTACGAGCGATGGATACCGATACGCGACATCCAACGCCAAATTATTGTGAATAACCTTCGCATAGATGGATGCGTAGAGGAGCGAAATGCCGAACGCGACCCGCAGTATGGGGAAAGCATACGGAGTAAGGGTTGTTTTCATCCGCAAGGTCCAGGGCGGGGCATGGAGAATACTACGGTCTTCCCTACGGAAAGCAATGAGATCAGCCCCGAGAACGAGAAGGAGGAGCAATTCCCCGAAGTAGTTTGTGTATGTCAGCATATAGACCCCGTGCGCGCATATCTCTATGACAAATAGCGACAGTGCGGCGAGAGCCGCAGTTCGCGTACACCACCCAATGGTTAGCAGTACGCCAATCACGACAAGACTTGCCTTTACGAACGTGCTCGCCCCGCCGAACGTGGCCAGGAGCGGTAGCTCAGGTCCGAACAAGGAATTATGGTACGCCGCAGAAAGGAACGAGAGGCCAATCGTAATACGGCTTATGACTGGCGCGTAGGGCGGGAGTTTTTGCAGGAGCGGGTCGAGGATGTGCTCGAGCCGTCGTGATATGGAAACAAAGAAGACTATGAGTATAATAAGGGCCGTGATAAATCCCCAGAAGGAAAATTGGCCGGCATTCGTAAGAATCGTGTTCCATTCAGAAAATGCCGGCGTGGCGATTGCCTGAGCGACGATGC
>JAJXYL010000028.1 GCA_021780575.1 bacterium | reverse complement strand
GCCTGCAAAAGCGAACGGCCTTTTAAACAAATGTCCGGCACTTCGGTGCCGGACATTTTCTATAATGCACGCAGTATTATTTCAAAACGAGAATGAGGACTCCTTGCTTCCCTTTGCGTACGAGCGCGTGGCCCCCTGAGAGGTCGCCGAGGAAAATCTTCTGATCAGGCTTCTCAATGGTCTGGCCGGAGAGCGTGATGCCTTTTCCCTCTATGAGGCGTCGCGCGTCAGATTTTGAAATTGCGAGGCCGCCGGCCACGAGCGCTTCGGCGAGTGAGGCGCCGGTCTCGAGCTCCTTTCTCGAAAACTTTACGAAGGGAGCTTCGGCGAGCGCGACCGCGAGAGCGTCGCGGGAGAGTTTCTTAAAGGGTGTGTCGCCGAACAAGGCGTCAGTCGCAGCGGCGGCTTGAGCTGCCGCCGCGGGGCCGTGCGCAATCTCGGTCACGAGCCGCGCAAGCGTCTCTTGCGCCTGCCGCTCGGCCGGGTTCGTAGCATGGAGCGCCATAAGCGTGTCTATCTCGGCGAGCGACAAAAAGGTGTAGACCTTCAGGTATTTCTCAATGCCCACGTCGGGAAGCCGAACCCAGAACTGATAGAAGCGGAAGGGGGATGTCTTTTTAGGGTCGAGCCACACGGCATTTCCCTCGCTCTTCCCGAATTTCTTGCCGGAAGCATCGGTGATGAGCGGAATGCCGAGTGCGTACACCTGCTTCCCCAAGCGTTTCCGGACGAGATCGACGCCCGAGAGGATGTTCGTCCACTGATCGGAACCGCCGACCTCGAGATCGACGCCGTATCTCTCGTTGAGCGTCAGGTAGTCAAACCCTTGCAGGAGCGCATAGGTAAACTCTGTGTAGGAGATACTTTCGTCTGGCGTTTCGAGACGTTTCTTGATGATTTCCCTCTTTATCAGATCGTTGACGGTGAAATGTTTGCCGACGTCGCGGAGGAACGGCAGGAGCTTCATTTTTCCAAGCCAGTCGGCGTTGTCCACCATCTTAAAGGAAGTTCTGCCGAGGATTTTCTTCAGTTGGGCCTTAAGCGCCCGCGTGTTCGCGGCGACGGTCTTCACGTCAAGGAGAGAGCGCTCCCCTTTCTCCTTGGGGTCGCCGATCATGCCGGTCGCGCCGCCGACGAGAAAGACAAGTTTAAAGCCGGCCGAGGAGAGTCGCTTCATGAGAAGGACGACCGCCAGATTTCCTATCTGAATGGAATCGCTCGTGGGGTCGATGCCGAGATAGACAGTACGCGGCGCGGATAATATCTGCTCCGGCTCGGCAGATGACAATTCGATAAGCCCGCGCGCCTTCAATTCTTCAGCGAGAGTCATTCTGAAACTATACCATTAGGTGTTATCAACCATAAATCCTCCCGCCTGGATTTCCCAGAGCTTTTTATACAGGTTACTTTCTTGCGCAAGAAGCTCGTCGTGCGTACCCGAGACCACGACCTTACCCTCCTCCATCACGACGATACGATCCATCTTCATAATCGTTGACAGGCGATGCGCGATGGCGATGACGGTCTTATCCTGCATGAGCCGCACAAGTGCGTCCTGAATAAGCATCTCCGACTCGGAGTCGAGGCTCGACGTCGCCTCGTCGAGCACGAGGATTGGCGCGTTCTTAAGGATTGCGCGCGCTATGGCAACCCGCTGGCGCTCACCTCCGGAGAGCTTCACGCCGCGTTCGCCGACGTGCGTTTCGTATCCATCGGGGAGCTTCGATATGAATTCATGGCAGTGCGCCTTTTTTGCCGCATCGATAATCTCATTCATCGTCGCGTCGTTCTTGCCGTATGCAATGTTCTCGCGCAGCGTGCGGTGGAAAAGAACAGACTCTTGCGGGACGTAGGAGATTGTCTCGCGGAGGCTTCCTTGCGTGACGGCGCCCACGTCTTGGCCATCGACGCGGACCGCACCGCTCCTTGGATCGTAGAGCCGCAAGAGCAATTTCGTGACGGTCGACTTGCCGGCGCCGGAGGGTCCCACGAGCGCAACCTTCTCACCGCTATGGATGCTGAGCGAGAAATCAGTGAGAACTTCTCGTTTATCGGTAAAGCCGAAGCTGACATGATCGAAGTTAATCTCGCCCTTGGTGCATCTGAGTGCTCCCGCCCCCGGCAAGTCTCGTACGGCATGGGGGGTGTCGAGGATGTCCACCATCTCGGACGCGTCCGCGAACGCGTCGTAGACCCGGCGAAGGGTGTTGCCGAAGTTCCAGATTTGATCAATGAGGCCGAGTATGTAGACCTGAATGAGCACGAAATCACCGACGGTAATTTCTCCTTTTTGCCAGAGCAGTACGCCGATACCGAGCAGCCCGACTTCTATGACGATGCCCAGGGCCTGCTGAATTCCCTGGATGACGTTATCGGCATTCCATGAGCGCAGAGTGGCTCTACCCCAGGAGCGGACGATGGAGGCAATGGTCGCGCGTTCGAATGCCTCACTTGCGAAAAGCGTGATTGCGGAGTGGTTGCCGATTGCGTCCGAGAGCGCTCCGGTCATCTTGCTGTCTTGCGCGGCGCGCTCGATGCGCAGCGGATGCCGCCACTTGTTCATAATGATCTGCGCGGCAACAAAGACGAGTACCCAGGCGAGGAGTCCGAGGCCGAGCCATATATTACGCATGTAGAGCACGCCGATGGAGCCTAC